>JBGUUF010000038.1:0-4881 GCA_045133435.1 Acutalibacteraceae bacterium | reverse complement strand
CCTTATGATGCATTATTTGCCGCATTTATCATATTTTCGGCAAATATTCCATAGCCGCAGGTCGGGTCGTTGACAAAAACATGTGTGACCGCGCCGACAAATTTTCCGTTCTGCACGATGGGACTTCCGCTCATACCCTGAACTATTCCGCCGGTCTTTGCGATCAATTCCTCGTCAGTGACGGTTATTATCATGTTTTTGGTAGGCTCACTGCCCTTGTAATTGATTTTATCTATGGATATATCGTAAAATTTCGGCTCTTCGCCGTCGATGCTGCAAAGAATCTGCGCCTTTCCTGTTTTTATCTCCTGCTTGAGCGCGACCTCGTAATCCTTACCCTCTGGAAGCTCGCCTGTGTATTCGCCGAATGTGCCGCATATCGTGTTGGAGGTTATCTCGCCCAATTTTTGATTGCACAGATAACCGCGAATTTCACCCGCAGCACCCTTGACGCCGCGTTTTACACTGATGATCTCCGCTTCAACGATGTCGCCGCCCTGCACGGGAATTATGCTCTGCGTGTCGGCATCGCATATGCCATGCCCAAGACCGCCGAAGGTCATACTCTGCGTGTCGATGTAGGTCAGTGTGCCGATGCCTGCCGCACTGTCGCGGACCCACATGCCGGTTTTGAGGCATTTGTCGGTGACGGAATACTGCGGCACGAGTGTGACATTTTTGGTCTGTCCGTTTTTGGTGAGGACGACCAGCTTGATCTCACCGTCGGATTTTTGTATGCATTTGGAAAATTCGCTGTTGGTGCTGACCTCCGTGCCGTTTACCGATTTGATAATATCGCCCTCGCTTATTCCTGCGTCACGGGCAGGATTCACGCTTCCGCCATGGGAGGCAAAATCCGACAGACCCACCACCATCACGCCGTCACTATACATTTTCACTCCAAAAATATTTCCGCACAGATGTACTCTTTTGGGACTTTGCAGACTGACGTTTACCTCCTTGACCTTGAGCAAGCCAAACAGCTTCGCGTCGGCTTCTCCCGACTGAGTCTGAGTATAATCCACCTCGACAGGCAGGAATGTGTCAAAATTTGACTTGCCCGCTGTGTAGACCGTCATTTCGTCGGGGATCTGGCTGACCGTGATGCCTACTGATGCCGCCGAAAAGCCGATGACTGCGGCGGTGAGCATCCCGCAAAGAAATTTTCTGCCGTTTTTTTCTTTTTTCTTCGGCATTAATTTTCATCCTTTCCATATTTTGATCGTGTAAAATTTGTTTTGCCAAAACGGCGCGGAATATATCTGCCGTCGTAATATTATCATGCTCAGAATTTTGCGCCGCACGAATGACAAATTATTTAGCTGCTTCTTAAATTTATTTTTTCTTGAATTATTTTCGTTCGCAGTAAAATCTACAAAAAATAATTTACAGAAATGTAATAAAATTACCATCTGACTATCAGGAATGTAATTAATTTATATAATAATTGTGTAACATAACGGGGCGATTCCATTAAACTATATGAAAATATGATATTTGGTTGACATGCTTTTGCAAAAAAGAGTATAATTATAAAAATACATGGTATTATAGTTTTTTGGATTTTTTGAATGACGTAAATGTGAAGGGAAATGTGATATGTACAAATTATTTCAGGCATATTCCGGATATGGCAAATACATATATGCACAATACTCGTCCAAAGATATCGAAAGAATGTTTCCGATACTTCAAAATCTGGACAAAAAAGGATATAACATATGGTTTGACAGCAATATTTATTTTGATGACAAGGACCGTATGCTGGATTTTAAGCGCATCGACAACTGCACCATCGTGCTGCTGTTTTATTCAAAAAATGCGGCAAAATCAAAGCTGATCAAAAACACAGTCAAATATATTTCCGAGCGTCCGAATTTGAAGAAAATATGCGTATGTTTGGATGACACAGGCTTCGGCATGGCATTCAACGACTGCAAGAAAAATTACACTATAATCAAGCGGTTCGATTATTTTGCCCGTAATTTTATACTTGAGCTTCAGTCGCATATAGAGGAATGCCGTTATGATAGCGAGCTGGAAAGCGGCATTATCGACCAGTCAACGGATTTTGAATCAATATCATTTGAGGATGATTTCCCCGACGATAATATCGGGCCTGCAAATCCCGCTGTTGAACTCACGGAGGATGCTTCAAACGCCGACCAATTGGTTGAAGAATCTTTCACCGAACCCGAAGTATTTTTCACCGAGCCCGAGGAAGTTGCGTCCGCACCCGAAGTATTCTTCAACGAGCCCGAGGAAGTTGCGTCCGAACCCGAAGTGTTCTTCACCGAGCCCGAGGAAGTTGCGACCGACCCCGAAGTGCTCTTCACCGAGCCCGAGGAAGTTGCGTCTGAACCCGAAGTGTTCTTCAACGAGCCCGAGAAAGTTGCGTCTGAACCCGAAGTGCTCTTTAGCGAACCCAAAAAAATTACATTCAAACCCGAAATGTTCTTTACCGAATTCAAGGAAGCTCCGTCCGCACCCAAAGTTCTGTTGAATAATGCAATGACAGAGTTTAACGAGCAGGCACTTCGCAGCGAGATTACCGCCGAGTTGACCGAGAAGCTTACACCCGGAATTCGCGAAAATCTGCGCGGCGAACTTACTGCCGAGTTGACCGAGAAGCTTACACCCGAGATTCGTGAGAATCTGCGCGGCGAACTTACTGCCGAGTTGACCGAGAAGCTTACACCCGAGATTCGTGAGAACCTGCGTGAAGAACTCACGATGACACTTACCAAAAAGCTCATTCCGAAGCTTTATGAAAAAATATACAGCGAACTTACCATCGAGCTTACCGAAAAACTTACACCCGAGATTCGCGAAAGCATGCGCGGCGAGCTTACCGTTGAACTGACCGAAAAGTTGAAACCCGAGATTCGTGAGAATTTGCGTGGCGAACTCACTGCCGAGTTGACCGAAACACTCACGCCTGAGATTCGCAAAAATCTGCGCGGAGAGCTTACTGTTGAGCTTACCGAAGAGCTTGCACCCGAGATTCGCGAGAATCTGCGCGGGGAGCTTACCACGGAACTTACCCAAAAGCTCACGCCCGAGATTCGCGAAAGCATGCGTGAAGAGCTTACTGCAGAGGTGACGAGAGAACTCACGCCGAAGCTGACTGAAACTCTCACCGAGCAGCTTACCAGAAAATTGGTGGTAGACCTTACTGTAGACATAACCAAGAAGCTCACGACCGATCTGACTAGGGAAATTACCGCGAAACTCACCGAAGAACTCACCGCGAAGCTCACTGCCGAGCTGACCGAGAAAATTACAGCGGAATTCACTCAAAAATACGCAAATATCATTGTGGATCAGCCGCAGGAGGATGTCCCCGAGAATGTGGAATCCGCTGAATCTGCAGAAGATACTGAGCCTGCCGAGAATTTCGAGTTCGAGGTGTCCGACCTGAATGCCTATGAATTCTTTAACGACAAGGTGCTGTCTGATATGGAAGCAGATTCCGATTGGGACGGAGAAAGCTTCTTTGTTGAAAAAGTCGAGCCTGAAATTAAGAACGATGCTCCTGATGACGATCTTTCCGATGATAATTTGCCCGAAAACAGTGCGGATAAATTTGATATATTGACCCAAGCGGCGGAGCAGGGCAATTCCGATGCTCAGTATAAGCTTGGTCTTTGCTATGAGTACGGCGATGGAACAGAACAGAATTATGTCAGAGCCGCCCATTGGTACATACTTTCCTCCAAGCGCAACAATCCTGACGCGCAGTACAGTCTTGCAAGTCTTTATGAAAGAGGTCTGGGCGTGAGCGCAAATATGACCGAAGCTATTGACCTGTATCGCAGAGCGGCCGAGGGCGGCAACACCGATGCACAGAACTACCTCGGCATGTGTCTCAAGCACGGCAGCGGCACATCGCAGAATGTAGACGAAGCGGTCAAGTGGTTCCGCATAGCCGCAGATAAGGGGAATCCCGGCGCGATGTATAATCTCGGCATGTGTTATGAGCGCGGTCACGGCGTAGCCAAGGACAATTCCCGCGCATTGCAGCTTTATCTGACCGCCGCCGAGCAGGATCATGCAGAAGCTCAGAATGCATTGGCGAACTGCTATTTCGGCGGAGTAGGCGTGCCGTCAAGCTACACCGAGGCTATCCGCTGGTACAGCAAGGCGGCGAGAAACGGCAGTATTTCGGCTCAGTACAACCTCGGCTTCTGCTGTGAGAAGGGTCTGGGCATTGAGAAAAACCATGAAATGGCATGCCGCTTTTATCGCATAGCCGCCGAAAACGGCAGCAGTCAGGCGGCGCACCGACTCAGCGAACTGGGCATTGACGTGAAAAACTGAATAATGAAAAATAAAAAATTTCAAAAATCCTATTGACAAAATAAGAATTCAGTAGTATTATGATAAAAACTACAAACAAACCGTTGAAGCGGAGATAAAAATATTCATGCGCTTACAGAGAGCCTGTGATGGTGGAAATCGGGCAGAAATGCAGTTTATTAAATGGACCGCTGAGGGCACATTCAAAGGCATTCATACAGATGAAGCCGAGTATTATGTGACGCTGCGACGTGCGTAAATCGTCGGGGATATGATGGTATCCTGCAATGAGTGTGCGGATTTTTCCGCAAATCAAGGTGGCACCGCGGATTTTTGATGATTCGCCCTTGACAGAATTACCAATGATACAAATGAGTATCGTCGGATTCTGTCAAGGGCTTTTTTGTTTGCAGTTTTGTATTCAACTTTTTGTGGAAGGATTGATTTTTATTATGTTTAAGCCAACTCTTGCCGAAGCCAGAGAAATGTCAGCCGAATACAAAACAATTCCCGTGAGCTGTGAAATGTATTCGGACGTAAAGACGCCCATCGAGGTCATGAAAATTTTGAAAAAGGTGAGCA
>JBGUUF010000037.1:0-2692 GCA_045133435.1 Acutalibacteraceae bacterium | reverse complement strand
GCTGCCGCACTGTGCCATCAGCGTGATTATCGCCACCTGCCGCATGTATGTCGATTTACCCGCCATATTCGGACCTGTGATTATCGCCACGCGGTTGTCAGCGTTATCGAGATAAACGTCATTCGGCACGAATTGCTCGTCCGAAACCGCCTCAACTACGGGGTGTCGGCTGTCTTTCAATATGATTTTCCCCGAGGTATTGACCAGTGGACGGGTGTAATTATTTCGCACTGCCACTTCTGCAAACGAACACCACACGTCCAACCGTGCGACAGCTTCGGCTGTTCGCTGAACTCTGTCCTGACAGGCTGCTACCTTCTTGCGTATATCCTCAAAAAGCTCGTATTCCAGCTTGACGATCCGCTCCTTCGCGCCCAGGACACGACCCTCCATCTCCTTTAATTCCTCGGTGATGTAGCGTTCGCAATTGGTGAGGGTCTGCTTGCGGATGTACTCCTTCGGCACTAAATCCTTAGAAGCATTCGACACCTCTATGTAATATCCGAACACGCGGTTGTAGCCGACCTTCAATCGCTGAATGCCTGTGCGCTCGCGCTCCTTTTCCTCGATGGACGCGATAAAATCCTTGCCGCCGCTCATGTCGCCCTGCAATAGATCCAAATCCTTGCAGTAACCAGGCTTGATCATGCCGCCCTCACGCACCGTCAGCGGCGGCTCGTCCACTATCGCGCTCTCGATAAGGTCGTGGATGTCGTCCAGCGTGTCGATTGATTTGTAAATATCCTTTATCTCGCCTGATCTCATATCTTTGAGCAGATTTTTGATGCCCGGAAGCGCGTCGGCGGCATAGGACAGTGCGCGTATCTCGCGGGCATTTGCCGAGCCGTAGACTATTCGCGCGATCAATCGTTCGAGGTCGCTTATCTCTCGAAGCGCGTGAATAATATCATCGCGCAGTATAGCGTCCGAACACAGCTCGTCCACCGCATTCTGGCGCGCCTGAATCTTGATCGGATTGACCAGAGGGCGTTCGATGACGTTGCGTATCATTCGCTTGCCCATAGGGGTCTTTGTCTTATCCAGCACCCACAGCAGCGAACCTTTTTTATCCTTGGTACGCATAGTCTCGGACAATTCGAGATTTCGCCGCGTCGCCACGTCAATATTCATATAAATATCGCCCACATAATAATTGATGCGGTCGATGCACTCGATTTTAACCTCGCCTTGGGGATTTTCCTCCAGAGCACCTGCCATCTGAGTGGAATAAATATAGTTGATAAGCGCACCCAGTGCCATGACTGTGCAGGAATAGTTCATTATCTGCGAACGCTCGATCTCCTTTGCGGAAAACTGCACATTCAGCGTGGCAGAGGCGTTTTCGTATTCAAATTTATCCTCGTCCAGCAGCTCGACCGACGCATTAAGGCGGTTTTTGATGAATTTATCCAGCCCGTTCAGACTGAGCGCATTGGAATTGATGAGAATTTCGTGCGGGTCGAACTTGCCCAGCTCACCGCACAGTTTTTGAGACGCATTTGCGCCGCTGAGCTGAGTGACATTCAACTCACCTGTGGAGACATCCGCCACGCAAAGACCTATGATATTCTCGTGCAGGCAGACCGAAGCTATGTAATTGTTGCGGCTCTCGTCGAGCATAGAATTTTCGATGATAGTTCCCGCCGTGATAATTCTGATAATACCGCGCTTGACCAGTCCTTTGGCAGTCGCAGGAACCTCGAGCTGCTCGCAGATCGCCACCTTGTAGCCCTTGTCAACCAGTCTCGCCGCGTAGGATTCATAGGAATGGAACGGCACTCCGCACATGGGCGCGCGTTCCTCCATGCCGCAGATTTTGCCGGTCAGCGTGAGGTCAAGCTCCTTGGATACAAGCTTTGCATCATCAAAAAATAATTCGTAAAAATCTCCCAGCCGGAAAAAAAGAAGCGCGTCGGGATTCTGCGCCTTTATGTCAAGATACTGCTTCATCATGGGCGACATTTCAGCCATGTGTATACACCACCGATTAAATGTATTTTGTCAAATTCAGAGTATTTTTCATTATAACATACTATTTAATAAAATGCAAAAACAATAAATTAAAATTCCTCTTGACAAAAGATAACTGGTTACATATAATAAATGTAACCGGTTATCTTTTACTAAGGAGTGATTTTTATGCCGCAAAGTGATTACATTTTTGGAGCAATATTCGCATTGTCAAACAGACTGCAAATTTTGGGAGTCTGTATCAATCCGGGAATGACAATCAAGCAGTGGCTTTTTTTGGCGGTAATAAGCAAATGCGACTCGGATAATCCAACTTTGAGTGAAATTGCAGCTATGATGGGCTGTTCGCATCAAAATGTCAAAAAAATGGCTGTTATACTTGAAAAAAACGGATTTATCAATATGCAGAAAGATTCAAAAGATGCACGCATTACTCGTGTGTATCTGACAGCATATTGCGGAAAATACTTTGAGCAGCACAGCCGTCAAGATATTGAATTTCTTGACGAGTTGTTCAATGGATTTTCACCAAAGGACATTGCAAATTTATTTGACGGATTCAAAAAAATTGAAAACAACATAATAAAAATGGAGAAGAAAAAGGAGAATTATGACCATGAATAAACCTCTCTTAATCACTATAATATGCATTGTACTAGTAATATCTTTGATTATAATATTTTTCAACATCCCATATTCTCCCTTGAAAAATAATTTTAAC
>JBGUUF010000036.1:0-7186 GCA_045133435.1 Acutalibacteraceae bacterium | reverse complement strand
GAATTTTTCAAGAAGGCATTTGCAGACATGAAAGAAAGCGCAAAGGCACAGCACGAAGTTGACAAGGCAAATTTTGATGCAGTCAAGGCTGAATCAAAAGCACAGTGGGAAGAAGCCAAGGCAATGGGCAGACCCGAAGCTCACAAAGCCGCGATGCAAGCAAGGCGCGTGCGAAGGGATACTAAACAGGCTCTAAGAAAAAATTCTGCCAATATCAAAATGCAAACAAAACTTTAACATTTGCATGATATGATTATTCTATGGGAAAATCCTTCAGGAGGTTAAATTTATGTTTCATATATTGGTAGTTGAGGACGATTCCGAGCTGAATTCTTCGGTGTGTTCCTTTCTGAATCAGAGCGGCTACGAGGCGACCGGCTGTTTGAATGCCGCTGACGCTTATGATGCCATGTACGAAAAGGTATTCGACCTGATCGTGTCAGATATTATGATGCCGGGTATCGACGGCTTTGAATTTGTAAAAAACGTGCGCAGTTTAAACGAAAACATCCCGATCTTATTTATGACTGCGAGGGATGACCTTGCCGCTAAACAGCGCGGCTATCGCGTCGGAATCGACGACTATATGGTAAAGCCTATTGACTTAGACGAGCTGTTCCTGCGCATAGGTGCGTTGCTTCGCCGCGCAAAGATCGCATCCAGCCGCAAGCTGACAGTCGGCAATTTTACAATGGATATGGACGAGCACACCGCCTGCCTTGATGACGAGGAAATACCGCTGACCACGAAGGAATTCAACCTGCTCTACAAGCTGCTCTCCTACCCGAAAAAGACATTCACCCGCACACAGCTCATGGATGAATTCTGGGATGCAGACACTGCATCGGGACCGCGCACTGTGGATGTATATATGACCAAGCTCCGCAGCAAGCTGTCAGACTGTGACGCGTTTGAGATAGTCACCGTCCACGGCTTAGGCTACAAGGCGGTGATAAAGTAAATATCTTGAAAAAAATTTACTCTTACTTCATCACATTTCTTATTTATTTCTCGCTCTACGGCTTCGTGGTGACATGCTCGTTCCTGCTTTTCCTGCACAATTTCGAGCTTCCCGAAGCACAGCTTCGCACCGCCGCAGTCAACACCTTTTTAAATATCATTTTAATAGCCGCACTGTTCGTTGGAATCGACACAATACGCAGAAAAATCTCAGTCGAACGCCCTGTAAAGCAGATAAAAAATGCCCTCCGCGAAATCACCAACGGCGATTTTTCGGTGCGTCTCGACCCGCGCGGAAGTCAGTCGAATTTCGCCGAGATAATGGAGAGCATCAACCGCATGACCGAGGAGCTTTCTGGCATGGAGACACTGCGGACCGACTTTATCGCCAATGTCTCCCATGAGATGAAGACCCCCCTCGCAGTCATGCAAAATTACGGCACGCTTCTGCAATCCCCCGAGCTGTCCGAGCAAAAACGAATGGAATATGCCAAGGCGGTGACGGACGGTTCGCGCCGTCTCGCCGACCTGATGACCAACATCCTCAAGCTGAATCGTCTGGAAAATCAGCAGATATATCCGCAGGCAAAGGAGTACGACCTCGGCGAACAGCTTTGCGAGTGCCTGCTTCAATATGAAAATGTGTGGGAAAAGTCCGAAATCGACATTGAAACCGACATTGCGGAAAACGTCACCATAACCGCAGATGGCGAGCTGCTATCGCTGGTGTGGAACAATTTATTTTCCAACGCCTTCAAATTCACTCCAAAGTGCGGAAAGGTATCGGTGTCTCTCACAGCGGACAATGAATACGCCGTGGTAAAGGTGTCCGACACAGGCTGCGGCATGTCTCCCGAGGTCGGCGCGCATATCTTTGAAAAATTCTATCAGGGCGACACCTCGCACGCAACTCAGGGCAACGGTCTTGGGCTGGCACTGGTCAAGCGAGTGGTCGATATAATGCAAGGCGAGATACATGTGGAGAGCGTTCGCGGCAAAGGCAGCACCTTCACCGTGATAATTCGGAGGAATGCACATGATTGATTGGAAAAAAGTCGGAAAAAAGCTGCTCTTCCCCCCTCTTTGGGCGATAATTTTATTGTCGCTAGGCAGTGCCGCGGCATTAGTCACGGTGTTCGTCAAGGGATTTGATGATCACCCCGCCGCATACGCAATTTACACGCTGTCAACCTACGCCCTGACCGTGCTCTGCATATTTTTAGTTCAGACCCTGCCTGCGTATTACAAAAAGACCAAGCAGAAAATCTACGCTCACCCGCTGGGCAACCGATACATGACCGACGCGGCATTCAAGGTGCAGGTGTCGCTGTATATCTCGCTGACGATAAACCTCGCATACTCGGCATTCAAGCTGACGGCGGGAGTTTTATATTCATCATTCTGGTGGGGAGCCGTGGCAGTTTATTATATCATGCTCTCGCTGATGAGATTTTTATTGCTCCGCTACATGCGTACAGGCAAGGAGGGTATTTTGTACGAATACAAGCGTTACAGGCTCTGCGGAATTCTGTTGTTGATACTCAACCTCACTCTCACGGGCATCATCTTTCAGATGGTGTGGCAGAACAAGGGCTACAGCTATCCCGGAACACTGATCTTCGCCGCCGCAGCCTACACATTTTACACCGTGACGAGTTCAATTGTTGACATCGTAAGATACCGAAAATACAAAAGTCCCGTGCTATCCGCATCCAAGGCGATAAAACTCGCGGCGGCACTGGTGTCGCTGTTGTCGTTAGAAACGGCTATGCTCGCGCAATTCGGTGACGACGAAGCTTTCCGCCGAATTATGACGGCATTAACAGGTGCTGGGGTATGCATAATAGTGCTTGCGATGTCGGTGATAATGATAGTCCACGCGACTAAGGAGATAAAAAAGCTGCAAAATGCCAAATCGGAATAAATCCCCCAAACAGAGCACATGCAATTATAAATTATCAATTATGAATTGATTTCAAAGGAGATAAATTTATTTATGGATAACAAGAACGAAAAAGAGACATTCACCTACACTTATTCGGCGAAACAGCAGGAGGAGGTCAAAAAGATACGCGAGAAATACCTGCCCAAGGAAGAATCAAAAATGGATCAGCTTCGCCGCCTTGACCAAAGCGTCACTATGAAAGGAACTATCGTCTCGCTGGTCGTGGGCATCATCGGCTCATTGGTTATGGGCGTCGGCATGTGCTGTACAATGGTGTGGGCAGACAAATGGTTCGTCCCCGGCATCATCATCGGACTTATCGGCATTGCCGGCATAGCTGCGGCATACCCGCTGTATAATTATGTGACAAAAAAAGAGCGCGAAAAAATCGCGCCCGAAATTATTCGTCTGACCGACGAACTTATGAAATGATTTTTTTAATAGCCGTGTTTACAAAGTAGACAGTGAATATAGTCTTATCCACTGTCTCCAAATTCTTTTATGCCGTGAGTTTGAGTGCGATAGTCACACCGCCGAGTATCAGCAGCATACATCCGATAATGCGGTTGAGCAGCTTGGTATTGCACTTATTGGCGAATCTCGCAGACACCACCGCCGCGATAAGGCAGGTTATCACCACCACGCAGAACGGAAGTATCTGAACCTCGGCACCCATCGAAAAATGGCTGACCGCGCCTGTGAGCGCAACGAGCGTCATTATCATCGTGCTGGTTCCCACCGCGACTTTCAGATTATAGCCGAGCACCAGTGTGAATACCGTGAGCATCAGAATTCCGCCGCCGCTACCTGTGAATCCGCAGACCCAGCCGATAATGCATCCGAGCGCCATCGCCAATATCGTCTTGGCGCGCGACTGTTTATTCTGCGCGGATTGGGCCGTCTCGCCTCCGACGATGGGCTTCACTAGGAATTTCATGCCGAGGAATATCGTGGTCAGCATTGAGATATACCCAAGTCCGTCGGGTTCCTTTTGGCTGAACAGATAACCCGAGTAGCTTCCGATGATCGAGCCGAAGAAAGCCGTTATCGCGACGAGCGAGCCGCGCTTGATGTCGATATTTCCGCTCTTGCGGTAGGTGACCGCTGTGAAAAGGCTTGCGAGGACATCGGCCGCCAATGCGACTGTAACAGCGTCATAGCTTTGCCATCCGCAGACGCTGACGAGTATCGGCGTAATGATGACGGCGGCGGAAAGCCCCGCCATACCTGTGACTACACCGGCACCGATACCGGCGAATATGTATGCTATCCAAAGCATTTTAATATCTCCAATCGTAATTGATATTTTGCAAGGAATATTATACTATCAATTACCGCTTAATGCAATGGACATATTCGCCTTGTTGACCAATATTAATCCTTGTTTTCCGCCGAACCTATGCTTTTTATATCCTCGGGACTGCCGGTATTTTTTCTGAAGCTGTCGGCTATGACATCCTTTGCACATTTAGCCAGCGAGAGCAATGCCTTTATTACCGCCTGTCGAGTGTCATCGTCGAGATTTTTAATTGAGTTGGTAATGGCTTTTGCGCTAGCTATGTAATTATTGTTGTTAAGGTCCTTGAAAGACTGCATATTGGTTTGGGATATTATCAAATAAACCGCGTCGATAAATTTTTCCCGCTGTTCGGGAGCCATATCAGCTATCCATGCCTTGAGGGTGGAATCTATAAACTTACTGCTGTTCGTCACGGTTTCAAGGTATTCAAAATGATTCCTTTGGATTTCCCACGAAAGTATGTCATGCTGCAAGACATTTATCGCCTGTGTGCTGTGCACGATGGTATATTCTTCCTCGTGCTCCAAAAGCAGTCCCACTATCGACGACTGGGGAATGTATGTCTTTATCCTGTCGCAGATATTTTTATACCCGTCAGTCGATAAAATGCTCTTGTCAAAACCCGGACCGTCGAAATTATAAATTGCGTCTATCCGCTCCTGAAAAGACGGCTCGCAAAATGCAGAGGCATACACGGAGAGATTGCCGCCCTTTGAATGTCCGCCCACAATAAACCTGCCATTTACGGTCTTTGCGATTTTGTCGAGATACTTGACCGCCATCTCCTGAGAAGGAACGGGGCAGATAAAGCTCATGTTGAAATCCTCTTTCCAGCCGATAAACGTGGAGTCCGTCCCGCGGAATGCAACAAAATACAAATCGCTGTCAAGCTGGATCGTGACGGCTGAGAACTGCACCTGAGTTTCAACATCATATACGTTTTCGTAAGCGAATATCTTCATATTCTGAAAGCGCTCACTCTCGGCAATATTGGCAAGCAGCTTTAAATCAATTTTCATCAGGACCTTGCTCTCAATATCGGGATGCACCAGCAAAGAACGGGCGGCATCTTTTATTGAAGCCGGCACGTCATTGACGGAATCTTGCATGAGTTCAAACGGCGCATAGGCAAATCTCGCGAGAATCGCCCCGTCAACCTCATTAAAAGGCTCCTGCTCCAAAAGTAAATCGCCCCGCCATGCGAGGTAATCGAAAACATTTGACATAATTGTGTCCCTCCTTGTTAAAATTCAAATCACATCGGCAGAGTTACCTGCCATATTTAATAATATACACTGAAATACGATTTAATGCAACTGATACATCGACATTAATTGTTTGTGAATCTTTTTCCAAATATCTTGACAACTAACCTTTCGACAAGTATTATATAAATATAATTATATAATTAAGATTATATAATTATATTTATATAAAGGAGATACACAATGGCTCGCAAAGTCGAAGTTTCTAAAGATATAATTTTACAAGCCGCATTAAAGATGCTGATTCGTGACGGCTATTCGTCAATAAACATCAAAACCCTGTCAAAAGAGATAGGCTGTTCCACCCAGCCTATCGTGTGGCATTTTGACAACATGGCGGGACTTCGTGCCGCATTGTCCGAATACGCGTGGGACTATGCCAAAAATAAAATGAAACCTGCCGCAGATAATGCAGTGGCGGCATTTGCGGACATGGGCAAAGCCTTTGTAGATATTGCCGTAAATGAGCCGAATTTGTTTCACTTTCTCTATCTCGACAAGGAAAACAATAAGGGCGTAAACAGCTTTAATTCGATTACGACGAGTGAGCATAATTCGGAACTGATAAAAAATATATCCGATTATTTAGGCTTGCCCGAGGAAAATGTCGGACGCTATTTGCAGAATACCATGATTTACGCACACGGAATTGCCACCCTCGTTGCCACGAACGTCATAACCGCGTCCGAGAAAGAAATGATGGCGATGATAAATCGCGCGGCAGATTCGTTTATCGTGCAGGAGGGACTTCCTGCCGACAAAATCCCGCAATAATTAATAAATACGGAGGTAATCATTATGTTCGCTTTAATTGCAGCAATAATATTTTCAATCATGACCATAATAAATGTACTCTTAATTTTCGGCGCACCCTTGGGAGAATTTACGATGGGCGGTCAGTACAAGGTCCTGCCGAAAAATCTCAGAATTATGGCGGTTTCTTCACTTGTGATTCAAGTGTTCGGTATCATAATAGTTTTGCAGGCGGGAGGATTTATTCCACTGTGTTTTTCCGCCAAGGTGACACAAATCATCTGCATTGTGTTCGCTTCATACCTATCATTAAATACGCTAATGTGCCTGTTCTCCAAGAGCAAAAAGGAAAAATATGTAATGACACCTCTGGCACTTCTGTCGGCAATATGCTTTTGGATAACGGCACTTCAAATGTAAAAATACTGTCTGCGGCATTGCGATCAACTATCGTTTTGCCGCAGTTTTTTTACCTGTAAAAATTCACATAAACAACTATTGACAATTGGTACAGCATAATATATAATCGAGTTATATAAATAATTTATATAACTCGATTATCCAAAGAGGTGTAGGAATGCCGAAACAAAAAATCACCAAGGAAATGGTCGTAGACGCTGCTTTTGAAATCGCGAGAAGCGACGGTTTGGAGCAGGTCATGGTAAAGAATATCGCCGAAAAATTAAACTGCTCCGTGCAGCCGATATACAGCTATTGCACCAATATGGACGGCTTGCGGCAGGATGTGGTCGAGCGCACCAATGCTTTCATTCAAAAATATGTCGCGGAGCACGTCGATAAGACAGATATGTTCCGCAGTATGGGGCACACCTTTGTTAGGCTTGCGGGAGAAGAGCCGCATATTTTCAAGATGTTCATTCTACAGCAGAGAAACAATGTTTCCTCGCTTGATGACCTTTACAAAACTTCGACCGACCCGCATGTTGCAGGATTCATCGCAAA
>JBGUUF010000035.1:0-5054 GCA_045133435.1 Acutalibacteraceae bacterium | reverse complement strand
TGTATAAGATGTCTACTATAAGGTTTTCACAAGCCTCATTAAATTTATCTTCTAATGTTTCAAATGTTTCATTATATTGGTCTAAAGTTTCAATGTTTTCTAATGCTTTTATATAGCTATCTTGGATTTCTTTTAACTCTCCTGTAAGCATTTCTAGCTCTGTCTTTTCAGATTCTATGATACATCTAACGTTTTCTATTCTTTCTCTCATTCCCTTAACCACCTTTTTAATTTATTTTATATTTATATTATATACAATTTAGTTTATTTTATGCACCTAATTTATTAAAAAAAATATTTTTTTTTATTTTGCTTTTACTAAATTAACTCTTTTATATCTATATCTAAAGCTTCGCAAATCTTTAGCAAATGTTCAAATGATATTTTCTTTATATAGCCTTCTTCATAACGTTTAATACTACTTCTGTGTATTCCTGTTAGCTGTGCTAATCTATATCTTGATATTCCTTTTTCTTCTCTTACTTTTTTAATCGTATCAATTATTTCTTCTGTTAACATCTCAAACCCTCATTTCTAAATATCTATATATATTATTATACTATAATTTAATATATTTTATGCAACTAAATTTAATAAAAAAATCACCACCAAATATAAAAAAAATATACTAAGTGGTAATTTCAGATATACAAAAATCGTAAAATAAAAGAAAATATGGTTGTAAGGCTCTTACTTTTTAAGTATATACTAGATTTTATTGTGTGAATAAAAAAATAAGGCCGAGCAGTTGACCTTATTTTTGTTGATAGATAGTAAACAATTTTCATAAATATAATAACAATACAGTTATTGCAAAAAAAAATAGATTCGTTTAATTTGACTAGTCACATAAACATGATGTAATCACAAAATATAGATAAGTAATTTAAACACAATACAGCTTTTTTTAAATATCTGCTGGCATTGCTTTTATTCGGCTCAAACGGCATAGTGGCGAGCCTTATAGCGCTTGACAGCATGCAGATAGTTCTGCTGCGGACGATGCTGGGGAGTGCACTGCTTATGGTTCTGTTTCTTTTGACGGGCGGCAGATTTACGTTTTATAAGCACAAAAAACAATCGTTATTTCTGGCAGTATCGGGCATTGCGATGGGCGCGAGCTGGATGTTTTTGTACGAAGCCTATGCGCGGATCGGTGTCAGCATATCGTCGCTTTTGTATTACTGCGGGCCTGTTATCGTTATGATGTTGTCGCCGATAATTTTCAAAGAAAAGCTGACGGCGGGCAAAATAATGGGATTCCTGTCGGTGCTGATGGGAGTTTTCCTTATCAACGGAAATGCCTTTGAGCGCAGTGCGGATATATTCGGCATCGCCTGCGGTCTGCTCTCAGCGGTGATGTATGCATTTATGGTTATCTTCAATAAAAAAGCGCAGGACATAACGGGGCTTGAAAATTCCGCCTTGCAGCTTCTTATCAGCTTTCTTACGGCTGCGGTTTTTGTGGGATTTAAGCAAGGCTGTGCAATGGAAATACAGCAGACCGACATTTTGCCGATACTGATTTTAGGACTGCTGAACACGGGCATCGGATGTTATTTTTATTTTTCGTCGATAGGGAAGCTGTCTGTGCAGACCGTTGCCGTCTGCGGATATTTAGAGCCACTTTCGGCGGTGCTATTTTCGATGATTTTCCTGAAAGAGGCTATGAGTGCAATACAGCTAATTGGTGCGGTGCTGATACTCGGCGGCGCAATTTTTGGTGAATGCGCCAAGAAAGGCTCTTCCTGAGCATCTATCGCCATTAACTATAAAATAATACCCTATTTTTTAGGAACGAATAAATACCCACAATACTGACATATTTGAGCAGATCGTATTGTCTTGCTCCTCTACTGTATTGATGTTTGTCATCCAGCCAACCAATATTAAACGAATGTTCGTCTCTATGATAAGAATACAAACTCATATCTTTAAAATACATAGTTGCAACTCTCCGTATATTTTCTTCAGATGAGTTTTTATACCACTTATTGTCATTAATAAGCGGTATACTCTCTAATAGCGATTTATACTTAATTGTATTATATATAGAAATCAACTTAAAGTCAATTAACTTACAGACAAATCAGCGGGCAGTGCATGTTTATTTATAATATTTGATGGGAAAGTGCGAAATAGTTGGTCTGTTTTTATTGCTTTTGACAGTATGTACAATTTTTTTTATTTTGTAAATTAATAACACTGAAAATATTACTAAAAACTTACAGAGCATGTATAGAATAAATCAACAAAAAGTGTGCAAATCCACGATATCTTTCAGCAGTTCACAATATTGACTTCATGTACAGATATGTTATAATTAATTACATCAAATATCATTTATAAAATGTCGTTTAATAAGAGCCCGTTTAGTATCTCGGCGTGCGCGTATTGCGCTGTCAGATTTTTCGCCAAATGAAGGGAATTTCTCGTTGCCATACTGTTGTATTACAAGAAAAATTCACAAAATATAGCAAAAAAGATACAAGCAAGACGTGTGCGAAGAGATGCTAAACAGGCTCTAAGATGTTCCGACATTTTTTGAGTGGCTGGTATAAAAAATCGCAGCGAGGTGCGCAAGGTTTGAAAAATAATGAAAATTTAAAAATAGCCATGCTTGGTCATAAACGCATTCCTTCCCGCGAGGGCGGTGTTGAGATCGTTGTTGAGGAGCTTGGCACTAGAATGGTGCGGCTCGGGCACAGCGTGACCTGCTACAATCGCGGCGGCCATCATGTGAGCGGCAAAGAGTTTGACAACCAAAACCTCGACGAATACAAAGGTATAAAGCTGAAAACCGTGCTCACAGTTAACAAAAAAGGTCTTGCTGCAATGAGTTCATCTGTATTTGCAGCCTTAAAAGCCGCATTTGGCAAATTTGATGTGGTGCATTTCCATGCCGAGGGACCGTGTGCAATGATCTGGCTGCCGAAACTTTTCGGTAAAAGATGTGTTGCAACAATTCACGGTCTGGATCATCAGAGAGCCAAATGGGGCAAATTTGCGAGTACATATATTATGCTTGGTGAAAAGGCAGCAGTTAAATTTGCCGATGAAATTATTGTATTGAGCCAAGGCGTGCAGGATTATTTCAGGCAAACATACGGACGCGAGACTAAATTTATTCCAAATGGCGTAAATCGACCGACAATTAGAGAAGCCGATCTTATCAAAAGTAAATTCGGACTGGAAAAAGACGATTATATATTGTTCCTTGGCAGACTGGTTCCGGAAAAAGGGCTTAGGTATTTGATAGAAGCCTTTAAACAAATAAATACAAACAAGAAGCTGGTCATTGCGGGCGGTTCATCTGATACAGAAGTATTCATGAACGAACTGATAGGCATGGCTGAGGGTGACGAGCGCATTATCTTTACAGGTTTTGTTCAGGGACAGATGCTCGACGAGCTTTACAGCAACGCTTATATTTATACTCTCCCCTCTGATTTGGAGGGTATGCCGCTCAGTCTGCTGGAGGCAATGAGCTATGGCAATTGCTGCGTGGTGAGCGATATTCACGAATGTGCCGAGGTAGTGGAGGACAAAGCCGCCGTATTCCCAAAGAGCGATGTAAATGCTCTGCGTGAATGCCTGCAGAAACTTTGTGATGATGAAGCTGCGGTAAAGAATTACAAAGAAAATGCGGCCGATTTTATCTGTAATAAGTACAGTTGGGACGATGTGACAGAAAAAACTCTCAGCTTGTATAGAAAGTAAAAATATCGGCAGTGCATTCTGCAAGAGGAGGAAAAACAGTTTATGATCCGTATATTACAGTGTGTTAATGACATGCATCGCGCAGGCTTGGAAACGATGCTGATGAATTACTATCGAAATATAGACAGAACAAAAATTCAATTCGACTTTTTAACACATCGCCCTGACCGCAGTGACTATGACGATGAGATCGAAAGCATGGGCGGCAGAGTATATTATGCTCCGCGATTGTACCCGCAGAATTATCCCGCGTATTTTTCCTACATGAAGGAGTTTTTCAAGGAGCACCCCGAGTATAAGATAATGCATTCGCATATCGACTCAATGAGCTATCTGCCGCTGCTGGCGGGAAAAAAAGCAGGTGTGCCGATTCGTATAGCTCACAGCCACAATACCTCCATTGACAAGGATTTTAAATATATCTTAAAGCAATATTTCAGATTCCGCATAACCTCCGCCGCCAATACATATCTTGCGTGCGGTGAACAAGCGGGAAAATTTCTTTTTGGCGACAAGGAATTTCAAGTGATACCTAATGCCGTTGATGCTGCTAAATTTTATTTTGATGAAAAAGTAAGAGCCGTCAAAAGAGCAGAGCTGGGTTACACCGATGAATTCGTAGTGGGTCATGTGGGGAGAATTTCCTATCAGAAAAACCACAAATTCCTTATAGAAATTTTCGACGAGCTTCAGAAAAAAGAGCCAAAGGCAGTATTAATGCTTGTGGGAGTCGGCGAAAAGGAGCAGGAGGTCAGAGAGCAGATAAAAAGTCTCGGGCTTGAGAGCAAGGTTCACTTTATGGGCAATCGCAGCGATGTTTTCGAGCTTTATCAGGCAATGGACGTATTTGTCCTGCCCTCTTTCTTTGAGGGAATCCCCGTGGTCGGAGTCGAAGCACAGTTCGCCGACCTGCCGTGTGTATTTTCCGACAAAACTCCCAAAGAAGTCAAATTCAATGTCAAGAGCCGATTTGTCAGCCTGACAGAATCCGCCGAAAACTGGGCAGATAATATACTTGAAGCCAAAGGAAGCGAGAGAAGCTCGGACAGAAGCGATATTATAAACAGCAATTATGATATAACTGCAGCGCACGGTATTCTGGAGGATTTTTATTTACAGCAATACGAAAAAATCGCCAATTGACCAATAAATTTTAAATTTTCATGTGTAAAAAACGGAGGTCTGTTCGTTATGTCCGCAAATGCAAAAGTAAGCGTTATCGTTCCTGTATATAATGTTGAACCGTATATCGACAGGTGTATGGAAAGTCTGCTTGGACAGTCACTAAAAGACATCGAAATTATACTTGTGGATGACGGTTCTCCCGACAATTG
>JBGUUF010000034.1:0-4163 GCA_045133435.1 Acutalibacteraceae bacterium | reverse complement strand
TTATAATATAAGCGGGATATAGTACCCTATTACAAAGACTGCGCAGCTATCCCTTTGAAACCGAGAGGAGTTTTTTATTTATGAATGATATGAACGATTTTAGCTTGATGTGGCCATCGGACTGCCAGCGTGAGTACAAGGTGCTGAATGATGAATGCTGCAATGACCTTTCTCTGGAATACCTCTGTTCGAGGCTCGCCAAGAAGGAATATGACCGCAATATAATTTTGGATATTTTAAAGAAAATTCCCTCGGATTCGAGAGTTGTCAAGTATCGCGTGGATATATTCGACGATATTCTGCGCCACCCCGAACTGCGCAAAAATGTAAATGCTCTGCTTGAACAGCTTGAATTCCTCAAAAGCCTGCACAACCACGCCCGCGACAGTGAGGCGACCAGCGTTTGGCAGATAATCAACCGCCTCAATGAACTGGATGCTTATATCGACTGCATTACCGGTATTAAAAACACGCTGGAAAGTCAGGATATTCACTCGGCGGGACTCAAATCTCTGCTCAAAAAGGTGCAGGAGATACATTCCGAGAGCGGATTTCCCGCGCTCAAAGAGGATATAAAGAATGCCGCGGCGGAGACATCCAAAATAAAGAGCATAACCCTCGGCATCAACCTCGACCGCACGCTTGCTCCCATTGAGGTCGGCGTGGTGTCTATCAACAACAAGGCATACACTCACGCGGGTGTTCTCTCTAATTTCTACGAATTTGCCGCGTCTAAAGAAGGTCTGCATCAAGGCACTGACAACAATTCGATGAAATTCCGTGTGCCGCAGGATTCCAACGCGCTTGGTGTTGCGGTGATAAAACCGACGCTCACAAATGCGCTCACGGGTCTGACAAAGGTGTATTCCTCGGGCGACGGCGAATCCAATCCGATAATGAACAATCTCAACACCGTCATTACCGACATGCTCAAGCCTGTCGTCCGCAAGCTCAACGACGTGTTGGCGAAGTATGTCGATGTCAGCGGCTACTCGCTTATCTCGCTTATTCCCGAGCTGACGTTTTATCTGAGCTGGGCGGAGCTTACCGAAAAATTGATTGCGGCGGGCGTGCCGATGTGCAAACCCGAGGTGCTTTCCGAGAGCCGTCGCGAATTCTACGCAGATGGTCTGTATAACCTCAAGCTGGGATTGAAAATATCCGACGGCGAAAAGATAGACCTCGTGCTCAATACCGTTGACTTCCGCGACGAGCGCAGAATATATATTATGACAGGTCCGAACAGAGGCGGCAAGACCACCTTCACGCAGGCGGTGGGGTTGATTTTCCTGCTGGCTCAGCAGGGCGTTTATGTACCTGCTAAGCGGTGCATGCTCTCTCCCGCCGACAATATATTCACTCACTTCCCGGCGGACGAAAACCGCACGGTCGATTTAGGACGACTGGGCGAGGAGTCCAAGCGTCTGAGCGAGATATTCTCGCAGGCGACCGACCGCAGTCTGCTGCTCTTTAACGAGTCGCTCGCAACGACAAATTTCGAGGAGGGTCTGTATATCGCCAAGGACGTGGTCAAATCGCTGCACTATCTCGGCGCGCGCACGATATTCAACACCCATATGCACGAGCTTGCCATGAATCTCGATGAGCTGAATGCTTCGGATGGCGGTGGAAACTGCGTTGCCAGCCTTATAACGGGCATCGAAAACGGTCAGCGTTCCTATAAGGTATTCCTCGCGCCGCCCTGCGGACAGAGCTATGCCAAGGACATAGCCCGCAAATACGGCGTGACCTACGGACAGATAAAGGAATCCATTGACAGACGCAGAAACAGCTGAAAACCAAAAACGGGCACTACACACGATGCAGTGTCCGTTTTTCGCACTTTTATTTGTATCCAAAGGTTTCTGCGGGGTTGAGGAATTTGTTGTCGCGCTTGATCTCGAGGTGGAGGTGAGTGCCGTCACCGCTCTCGCAAGGAATGTCGCCGATAGTGCCTATCGTCGTGCCTGCCGAGATATTATCCCCGACGCTCACGGCGGTGTCGCTGCTCAGACCGCGATAATACACCATCAGTCCGTCATTCTGGTTGACCGTGACGGTGGTGCCATACATCGGGTCTTCGCTGATGCCTGCAACTGTGCCCTCGGCGACCGATTTGACTATCTCGCCCTTGTTGGCGGAAATGTCAACACCACTGTGCACGCGCCAGTCGCCCATAGTGCGGGAATACACAAGTCCTGTCATGTTGAAATCCTTGGTGACAGCGCCGCCCACCGCGCGAACATAGCTGTTGGGAGATGTCGCCGCCTGGATCGCAAGAGTCTGCTCGCTGTCCTCAAAGAATTCATATTCGTCGGCAGCGGCTTCGGGAGTGGTGTTAGCGGGAGCGACAGCGGAGTTATCTGTCTGAGAATTTGCCGACGGCGTGGAGGAAGTGCCTGTCTGCCCGGCGGTATCGGAGGAGGTGGAGGACTGTGTCTGGGAGGATACTGTGTTTGAAGAGACACTGTCCGATGAGGTGGTGTCAGTCATAGCCTTGTTGTCCTTGCGCATCCTCACGACAGCCGCACAGAGTGCTATCGCTACAGCCGCTATGCACAATACTGCCGATGTAAATTTACTGCGTGAAGCGCGTCCGTGTCTGCGGTGTGAATTGACGTTTATTTTGCTCATAATGCTGCATCCTTTCGTTTACGATAAGTCAAAAACTTGTCTGCATAGGTATTATTCTCCGTTTGGACGGAATTTATGCCCTAATTACTGACTTAATCAATTTTTTACAGATAAGGGATTGAATTAGGCAGCATAAATGATTATAATTTATATGGAAAGGTCTATACTAATTTTGAAGTAAAGGAGGCAGCAGCTATGGATTACGATGAGCGTATCACTACTCTTTGCGAGCAGATCGCCGAGATAGTACACCCTGTGCGCATTATCATATTCAACCGCAAATACACTGTTTCGGGCGAGCTTGCTTCGTTTAAGCTGTGCGTCATCATTAAGGGACTGGACTGCTACAAGACCGAACAGCAGATATATCTCGCGCTCGACTGCGACGTGCCCTTTGACGTGCTTGTGTATAATTATGACCACTGGAATTCTTTGGTAGAGGATGAATACAGCTTTGCCTATCGCGGCATAATGAACGGCGGTGTTGTGCTTTATGAGTCGGAATAGACGCGGACGACGTGACAGCAGGCATTATTTTGAGTGGATGGAGTTCGCCAGCGAGGATCTGGCGGCGGCAGCGATATTGACAAATGATGAGACTTGTCTCAAGGCGGCGGGATTCCACTGCCAGCAGACTATTGAAAAATCCGTCAAGGCATACTTGCTCTTTGAGACGGGGCGGAACTTCGACGGTCACAATCTCTCGTGGTTGGTGCGACAGGCTTCAAAATTCAACCCGGAATTCACAAAATTCATGGCGCACACCTCCAAGCTCAACAGATATTATATAGAATGCCGATACCCTGCGGATAATCCCGAGGAACCCAGCATTGAGGCGCTGAGAAAAAATCTCGACATTACCCGCGAATTATACGAATATATTTGCAGCCTTATTTACAATGAAGAGTACAACGGAGAATATGACGATGACAACGAGCCGGATTGAGAGATAAACCATCATAATTATGGAATTGTGAAAAAGGAGGAAAATGCCGATGGATATGAATGAACGCGACAGACTGGCGGAAAGTGCTAAGGAATTCAACGCTTCCGCCCGCCCGGCGCATACATATATTGAACGCGGTGTGAGCCGCAAGCAGACCACACGCGTTGAACCCGAAACAAAGCCTGCCGAGGAGAAACCGAAATCCTACAGCGACTACCGCCGTGAGCGCGATGCCGAGCTTTACAGCGAGCTGAGGGAACAGCGCGACGGCGCCAGAGCTTCATCAGGGGCAGAAAGGCGGTTTAGAAATCGACAGCGCAATCCCCGCCGACCGCTGGCAGATGGGGAGCAGCCTCCGCTCACCGATAGTCTGCGCGAGATGGTGACCCGCAAATCACGTCAGGACAGAGAATTCAACGACCGATATGAACGCAGCCGCTCGGGTGCATCAAGAATCGAGCGCGAGAGGGTAAAGGGCGGCAGTGCCGTGAGAGATGTGGAATATTTTGTGCCGAAAATTTCGGGCGATAATGCCAATGATATAAATTATGGCACCCGCAAGCGCAAAACTCACAATAAAAAA
>JBGUUF010000033.1:0-1612 GCA_045133435.1 Acutalibacteraceae bacterium | reverse complement strand
GAAATTCCACTTGGTCGTTCCCGCGGCGCGCTGACGATTTTCGTAATTGATTATCTTCTCTTTGAAGCCTATCCACGAGAACAATCCCTTGGAAAATCTGTTGTATTCGTCCAACGAGAGCAGCGCATCCACCGCCTTGCGGCTGAGCATTCTGAAATCCCCCACACCGTCGATAAGCTCGACATCGGTGAGGTGGTTGACCAGCTTGTAATACATCGTAGCGAAGAAGGTATTCCCCGCCGACTCGCCCTTGCGATTGCGCCGCGCGATCACCTGATCGTAGCCCGACTGGGCGTAATTCAGCATTTCGGGGATCATTTCCGGCGGATGCTGCAAGTCGGCATCCATTATCAACGTATATTCGCCCGAGCTGAATTTAAGTCCCGCAAGCATCGCGGCTTCCTTGCCGAAATTGCGGCTGAACGAGATGTATTTTATCCGCTGGTCGCACTCTGCCAAGTCTTTGAGAATGTATATCGTCTTGTCTTTGCTGCCGTCGTTTACGAATATTATCTCGAAATCGTCGGTAATTTCTTTTAAATTTTTGAGCAGTTCACCGCAGGTCATTTCTATGACCTTTTCTTCATTGTAGCACGGTACTACCACCGAAATCATCATATCCCCGTCACCTCCGCGTGTAATTTGCGGTATATTTCTAAATATTCCGCTTTCGTTTCGGCAAAATTCCGCTCACTGTATTGGATTTCAATGTGGATCGACGGAGCTTCGTCAAACAGACAGTCGCCGTTAAAGGTGCGAAATTCGTGATAAAGCATGCAGTCGTCAACGCTTTTTACGAGCGCATTTTCCTCTGCATTCGGCAATGCCACACCAAACGCATTGAGAATGTCACTGTGCAGTTTTTCCTCGCACTCGCAGTAATATTCAAGCTGCCTTTTCAGCGGGCGGGTCATGTCGCCGATGTAGGCTTCTGTCGCGTCGTGCAGCAGGCACAGCAATCGTACCCGCGCTGAATACCCGCGCATTTCCGCCTCCTTGGTACAGTTGATGCAATGGCGCGCGACCGAGAAAAATTCCCTGAAATGCCCGTTTGCGCGGCATATCATACTGAGCGAATGTGCAATGTCATCAATGTCAATATCCTCAGCCGAGGGTGACAGCGGGGAAAATTTCCTGCCGCCTATAGTTGTGATAAAATCTTTCTTATTCATAAAATCGTTTCCAAAATATCATCACACCGCCGATTTACGGCTCTAAACCGAAAAAATCAGCGGTGCATTTACTTTTATTTCATTTTATCCCGCCGTGCGTTCGATGTTGAGCACGCCGTGAATTCTGTTAAGCTTGGCGATTATCTGAGACAAATGTTCCTTGTTGCTTACGGAAATCGTGGTGGTTATCACAGCATTTCCGTCCTTCAGCTCGCGTGAATTCAGCGTGTGTATACCGATGTGCATGAGCGAAAGCTGAGTTGTAACGTCTGCCAGCAGACCTTTTCGGTCGATGCAGGTGAGTCTGAGCGTTGTCTTGAATTCGCGATAGTCGGTTTCCTCCGCCCACGATGCTTTTATCCAGCGCTCTGGATTTTCGCAGTTTTGAATGTCCTGCGGGACGTTGGAGCAGCTGCATTTGTGAATAGACACGCCGTAGC
>JBGUUF010000032.1:0-14335 GCA_045133435.1 Acutalibacteraceae bacterium | reverse complement strand
ATCTCAACGTTTTTATTATTCTTTTGCAACCTTTTTGCAACCATTGGTGTTTATTATAAACTTGAAAATAAAAATATTCAGAGAGAGGTATCATTATCATGTTACAAAACATCAATAAAACCTTCAGTCCCATGCCCGACGTACTGCGTGAGGCTCAACAGGGTAAACAGATGAAGCACAATGCATTTGTCGTAGGTCTGATAGCCTTCGGTATAATGCTGGCGTCAACATTCGCTGAATTTATCGCTTTAATACCGTACGCTATAATTAGAGCATTTTTGGCGGGATTTCAGTCAGCAGCTACGGGCGAGGAAGTCAGCTTTGATATGACCGGCGAGGAGAAAATGATAGCTCAACTCTTTGTCACAGGCGTGGCTACTATATTCATAATGCTGTATGTCAAGTTCGCCGAGAAGCGTCCTCTGCGCACTATGGGCTTCGTCAAGAAGCACGCGGTCACTGATTATCTGCTCGGCATGGTAATCGCATTCGCGATGTTCTCAGCATGCATCGGCATGTGCGTCGCCACAGGCGCGATGGAATTCAACGGCTATGTGCTTGACGGTCACTACATCTCCCTCGCACTGCTGTTCGTAGGCTTCATAATTCAAGGCATGAGCGAAGAGGTTATCTGCCGCGGCTTTATGATGACCTCGTTCGGCAGCAAGGCGGGCGCATTTGCAGGCATGATGTTCAACTCGCTGGTGTTTGGCGCACTGCACCTTGGTAATGCAGGTATTGCCCCGCTCGCAATGGTGAATCTTGTACTGTTCGGAGTGTTCATGTCAATCCTCATGCTCAAGCTGAATTCTATCTGGATGATATGCGCTATTCACTCGGTCTGGAACTTTGTTCAGGGCAATTTCTACGGAGTTTTGGTCAGCGGAATTGATTCCGGCTCGTCGGTGTTCAGATTTAATAGCGTGGAGGGTTTTGAATTCCTCAACGGCGGCAGCTTCGGCATGGAGGGCGGCATCGCCACAACTATCGTGTTGGGCGTGGCAATTATCATAGCTCTCTGCATTAAGTCGCGCAGCAATATGCAGGATTCTCAGACTATCATTGCATAATCAAGCGAGCACAATATAAAAATATACACAAACCTCGGTGCTGATGAATAATGAGCGTCGAGGTTTGTGCATTTTTGCGGGTTTACAATATTTTCTTTGTATGATATAATAGGGCTAATTTTTATTCAAAATGAGGGAGGCTTAACCATGATTGAAAATGCAAATATCGACGGCGGCAAGGGCTTTGACTTCGGCCGCACATCCGAGGATTACGCGAAATACCGCGACATTTATCCCGAGGAATTTTACAACTATCTCATCGACCGCGGCATCTGCACCGAGGGGCAGCGCGTGTTGGACATCGGCACAGGTACGGGAGTATTGCCGAGAAATATGTACAAATACGGCGCGAGATTCACAGGCATCGACATCGCGCCCAATCAGATAGAACAGGCTCAGCTTCTCGCGCAGGCAGGCGGCATGGATATAGAATTCGCGGCATCACCTGCGGAGGATATCAATTTCCCCGCCGAGACATTCGACGCGGTGACAGCCTGCCAGTGCTTTACATACTTCAACCACGCAATTCTCGCGCCGCAGATCAGCAATATACTGAAACCCGGCGGCAGATTGGCTGTTCTCTACATGGCATGGCTGCCCTACGAGGACAAAATTGCAGGCGCAAGCGAGGATTTGGTGCTCAAGTACAGTCCGAATTGGACGGGTTGCGGCGAAACCCGCCGTCTTATCGGCGTGCCGTCGGAGTACGAGGAATATTTTGAGGTGGAGAGCCGCGAGATGTTCGACCTGAATGTGCCCTTCACCCGCGAGACGTGGAACGGAAGAATGAAATCCTGCCGAGGAATAGGCGCGTCTCTGCCCGAGGAGGAGATAGCGAAATTCGAGCGCGAACATATGGCATTGCTGGAGAACATCGCGCCGAGCGAGTTTGAAATTCTGCATTATGCCGCAGTGACGATATTGCGGAAGAGGTAATTTGGTCAGCGCAGTGAATTGCGTGCTAAACGGCATGGACGACCCGTATTTACATCTTACAAAGCAATAGCTACAGCGGAACGGGGTTTTTTACTGCCGTTCCGTTTTTTGTTGTCTTTCATCTATTGACAAATACCCCTCGGGGGTATATAATCAAGGTGAAACATTCGGGAACGGGAGGTAAGATTTTGGAGGAAAAAAAGGAGTGCTGCTGTCACAAGACGAAGGAGCGTTCGGAAGCAGAATACAAGAGCCTTATCAATCGGCTCAACCGCATTGAGGGGCAGATTCGCGGCATCAAGGGCATGGTGGAAAAGAGCGCCTATTGCCCCGATATATTGATTCAGGTGGCCGCCGCCAATGCCGCACTGAATTCGTTTACTAAGGAATTGCTGGCGAGTCACATTAAAACCTGCGTCGCGCAGGATATTCGCGACGGCAAGGACGAAACTATTGATGAACTGGTTGCGACTTTGCAGAAATTGATGAAATAAGGAGTTGATAAAATGCAGCAATATATGGTTACGGGCATGAGCTGTGCCGCATGCAGTGCGCGTGTGGAGAAGGCAGTGTCCAAGGTCGAGGGCGTCGAGTCTTGCTCGGTCAGTCTGCTCACCAATTCGATGGGAGTGGAGGGTACGGCATCTCCCGCCGAAATCATAGCGGCTGTGGAGGCGGCGGGCTACGGAGCGTCGGTGAAGGGCGCGGATAATGCACAGAAAAATGCGGCTTCGGGCGATGATGATATGCTCGCCGACAAGGAGACACCTGTGCTCAAGCGGAGATTGATCGCCTCACTGGTGTTCCTGATAGTGCTCATGTATATCTCAATGGGGCATGCGATGTGGGGATGGCCGCTGCCGTCGTTTTTTGACGGAAATCCCGTGGCGGTGGGACTTGCACAGCTCCTGCTGACTGTCGCGGTGATGGTGATAAATCAGAAATTCTTCATCAGCGGCTTCAAGAGCCTTTGGAACAAAGCGCCGAATATGGACACGCTTGTGGCGCTAGGCTCGGGCGCGTCGTTTGTTTATAGCGTATATGCGCTGTTCGCTATGACCGGTGCACAGGCAAGGGGCGATTCGTCTGCGGCTATGCATTACATGCACGAGTTTTACTTTGAGTCCGCCGCCATGATACTCGCGCTCATTACGGTGGGCAAGATGCTCGAAGCCCGCTCCAAGGGCAAGACTACCGACGCGCTCAAAAGTCTGATGAAGCTCGCACCCAAGACTGCCACACTGCTCAAAAACGGGGAAGAGGTCACCGTTCCGATAGAGCAGGTCAAAAAGGGCGATGTGTTCGTAGTCCGTCCGGGCGAGAATATACCCGTGGACGGTATCGTGCTGGAGGGCAGCAGTGCTGTGAATGAATCCGCGCTGACGGGGGAGAGCATCCCTGTGGACAAATCCGAGGGCGACGCGGTTTCGGCGGCGACAGTCAATCAGTCGGGATTCCTGCGCTGTGAGGCATCCCGCGTCGGCGAGGACACCACGCTGTCGCAGATCATCCGCATGGTGAGCGACGCGGCGGCTACCAAGGCTCCGATCGCCAAGGTCGCCGACAAGGTCTCGGGAATCTTCGTCCCCGCAGTTATCACGATAGCGTTAGTGACGATTGCCGTGTGGCTGTTGGTAGGCGAGAGCGTGGGATTTGCATTGGCGCGCGGGATCTCGGTGCTGGTGATAAGCTGTCCCTGCGCGCTGGGTCTGGCGACACCTGTCGCGATAATGGTGGGCAACGGCGTTGGCGCAAAGCACGGGATCCTCTTCAAAACAGCGGTGTCGCTTGAGGAAACAGGCAAAACGCAGATAGTCGTGCTCGACAAGACAGGCACGATTACAAGCGGTGAACCAAAGGTCACGGACATTCTCCCCGCTGACGGCGTGAGCGAGGATGAATTTTTGCGGCTCGCGAATTCTCTTGAAAAAAAGAGCGAACACCCCCTTGCCCGAGCGATACTTTCGCTTGCGGATGAACGCGGTATTGCCGCCGCAGAGGTTTCGGAATTTGAGGCGCTCCCCGGCAACGGTCTGTCGGCTAAGCTAGACGGGGCACTGCTGGAGGGCGGCAATCTGAAATTTATCGGCAGCCGCGCCGAAATTCCCGCCGACATGAAAAAATCCGCCGAAAATCTGGCGAACGAGGGCAAAACTCCGCTGTTTTTCAGCCGCGACGGTGAGTTTATCGGCATAATCGCCGTCGCCGACGTGGTCAAGGAGGACAGTCCGCAGGCTGTGCGCGAATTGCAGAATATGGGCATCCGCGTGGTCATGCTGACGGGCGACAACGAGCGCACTGCCAAAGCTATCGGCAGTCAGGCGGGCGTTGATGAGGTGATCGCAGGCGTTCTGCCCGACGGCAAGGAGAGCGTTATCCGCGAATTGAAGGAGAGCGGCAAGGTCACTATGGTGGGCGACGGCATCAACGACGCGCCTGCACTCACCCGCGCGGATATAGGCATCGCGATAGGCGCAGGTACGGACATCGCGATAGACGCGGCGGACATCGTGCTGATGAAGAGCCGTCTCAGCGACGTTCCCGCCGCGATCAGGCTCAGCCGCGCGACCTTGCGGAATATCCACCAGAATCTCTTCTGGGCATTTATCTACAATGTTATCGGAATTCCGCTGGCGGCGGGTGTGTGGATACCCCTGCTCGGCTGGCAGCTCAATCCCATGTTCGGCGCGGCGGCAATGAGTTTGTCGAGCTTCTGCGTGGTGTCTAACGCACTGCGGCTGAATTTCTTCGACATTCGCAATCCCAAGCGCGACAGAAAAATCAAGCAGACAGAAACAAATTCTACAGAAACTAAGGAGAGTAAAATCATGGAAAAGACAATGAAAATTGAAGGTATGATGTGCGGTCACTGCTCGGGCAGAGTTAAGAAGTGCCTGGAAGAGCTTCCCGAGGTTGACGAAGCTATTGTAAGCCACGAAACCGGCACCGCCGTGCTCAAGCTGAATGCAGACGTATCCGACGATGTGCTGAAAAAGACTGTCGAGGATCAGGGCTACAAGGTCATCGGATAACGGCTCAATATTTACATTCTGATTGAAAACCCGCCGCATGAGAATTTTGCTTCACATGCGGCGGGTTGCTTTATTATTTTGAATTACCGAACAAGCGCGACTATCAGCGCGACTGCCATCAATATCAATGCGGCGATGTCGTCGGCGTCAATGTTCAGTTTTTCTGCCAAAAATTCCATAATCTGTTCCTCCTGTCCCCTTTGGTTGTGATTTTATTCTTCAATCAAGGATTTCAGCACGTTGTAGGGTGCTTCCTCGTACTTCTTGAATTCAAAGCTGAAATGACCTCTGCCGCGTGTGGTCTGTCTGACGTATGTCGCGAAGTCGGACATCTCGCCCATCGGCACCTCGGCGATCAATTCCTGCATGCCGTCGGGGGCGGAATCCATGCCCAGCACTCGACCGCGGCGCTTGTTCAACTCGCCCATTACGTCGCCTGTGTTGTCGTTGGGAACGACGGCGCGCAGTTCTCCGACAGGCTCGAGCAATACGGGATTCGCCTTGGGAATGCCGTTCTTGAATGCGAGCGAGGCGGCTGTCTTGAAGGACATTTCGGAGGAGTCAACGGGGTGATACGAACCGTCGTACAGCACCGCCTTGACACCAACCACGGGGTATCCCGCCAGCGTGCCCTTCTTCATGCAGTCCTGAAGTCCCTTTTCGACTGCGGGGAAGAAATTCTTGGGTACAGCGCCGCCGACAACTTCCTCGGCGAACACCAGTCCGTCGCTCTCGCAGGGCTCAAATCTGATCCATACGTCGCCGTACTGACCGTGACCGCCCGACTGCTTCTTGTATCTGCCTTGGATCTCGACCGTGCTGCGGATAGTCTCGCGGTATGCGATGCGCGGAACCTCGGTCTTAGCTTCCGTGCCGAATTTGTTCTTGAGCTTGGAGATAATTACGTCAATATGCTGCTCGCCCTGACCGTTGACTATCATCTGATTTGTCTCGCGGTTGAGACCGAATGTCATGGAGGGGTCTTCCTCGCTCAAACGCTGAAGTCCCTGTGAGATCTTCTCCTCGTCGCCCTTGTTCACGGGGATGACCGCCATCGAGAGCGACGGCTTCGGGAAGTCAACTCCGTCCAGAGTTACAGGACGTGCGGGAGCGCACAATGTGTCGCCCGTCAATGCGCCCGAGAGCTTGGCGACCGCGCCGATGTCACCCGCGCCGATATACTCGGCTTCGGTCTGCTTCTTGCCGCACATGGTGTAGATCTTGCCGATCTTATCGACACTGCCTGTGCGCATATTCATCAGCATGCTGTCGGAGGAGATCTTGCCTGTGACTACCTTGAAGTATGAGAGCTTACCCACAAACGGGTCAGCGACTGTCTTAAATACGATAGCTGCGGGGAGAGCGCTGTCGCTCACAGTCAGCTCGACGGGAGAACCGTTGGCATCTGCGGCGATCTCGGCGGGGCAGTCGGCTGCCGACGGAACCAGCCAACTCATGCCGTTCATAAGCTGGTCTATAGCCTCACCCGTGGCGGTGGCACCGCAGTATACAGGCGTAATTGAGCCTGAGCGAACGCCCTGCGTCAAGCCGAGAATGTATTCCTCGGGGGTGAATTCCTCGCCCGAGAAGTATTTCTCCATAAGCTCGTCGTCAGTCTCAGCGATAGCTTCGCTGATGGCGGTGCGCAGACCTTCAAGGCGGTGTCCCATATCGGGCATGGGAACTTCTGTCGCCTTGGAGCCGTTGTATTTGTATGCCTTGTATTCAAGCAGGTTGATGTAGCAGTCAACCTTGTGACCGTCCATAAACGGCACGACTATCGGGCTGACGGTCGGACCGAAGGAGGTCTTGAGCTGCTCGAACACCTTATAGAAATCCGCGCTCTCGGAATTCAGCTTGTTGACGAATATGACCTTTGCCATGCCGGCTTTGTTAGCCTTGGCATAGGATTTTTCCGCGCCGACGCTCACGCCGGATTTACCTGAAATGGTGATAAGTGCGCATTCTGCCGCGCGGAATCCCTCGGCAACTGCGCCTTCAAAGTCAAACAGACCCGGCACGTCGATGAGGTTGAATTTTACATTCTTCCACTCAACGGGAGCGACCGCCGCCGAGACTGAGCACTTGCGCTTGATCTCCTCGGGGTCGAAGTCGCAGACAGCCGTACCGTCGGCGGTCTTGCCCATTCTGTCGGTAGCGCCCGAGAGATGGAGCATTGCCTCAACGAGGGAGGTCTTGCCTGCGTTTCCGTGTCCTGTGATGACTATGTTTTTTATCTTATCAGCCGAATATTGTTTCAATTTTATTACCTCTTTTCAACTTTCTTTAGTTTGAGATTCGTTATCAAATAAGTGCGCCGAATTTATGTTGTTAAAAATTTATATATCTTTCTTACAATGCGGCGCATCATTTGTTGATTATTATACCACACGTTTCCGTAGATTTCAATAATTTTTATATCGAAACTCAAAATCTTTTATATATTTTTTATTGAAAATTTATAAAGAACATGTGAATGATATGAATTCCTCGCTGGCGTAGCCCGTGTAAAAGTCGATTTTTATTGACTCGGTCTTTATCGGGACCTCAAAAACCAGCCAGCCGTCTGTGCTTTCGCGGCTGTGTATCATGCCGTCAAACAGCACGAAATCCGCGATGCTCTCCTTTGCCGCCGCGATCGCCGACTTGCCCGCATGAGCACATTCCTCACCCGATGGCTCGGCGGATGCCTTTATGCACACCTCACTGCTGAAAATTATGTTGTTGTCGCTCTTGTTCTCAAACGTCAGCGGGATGAATACATACTCAGTATCGTCTGCCGCCCCCGGTTTGCGCACCGCGTCACCCTGTATCACGGTGTAATTCAGGTCGCTGTAGACCGTTCTGTCGATTTCCTCGGGCATTTCCGTCTTGCCGCCTTTTGAGCACGATGTTGGCGATAAAAGTAAGATTATCCCGGCTATCACCATTGCTATTCCGCGCAGAAATTTGCCGACTTCGTTCGATTTCAATTGCTATCACTCCAGACAATTCATTATGAATTAATTTATATGAAATCTTTCGCCGCAAAATTACCGTTTAAATGTGCGCAATGAAAAAACGCATGCCGTGAATTTTTGTTCACGACATGCGTTGATTTTTTTATTTCAGCAGCTCGTAGAATTCTTTCAGCGCGGTTTCGTTGAAGCCTTCTGCGTCGAATTTATTGAGCGAATTTAAGCGCCCGTCGATGTATGCGCGGAAGCCGTCGGTCAAGCCGTCAACGGAATTCTCCACGATGAAGCCGTACCCGTTGGACTGCAGGAATTCCCTCGGTCCTGTAATATCCGTGCAGACCACAGGCTTCTCCAGAATGAGCGCTTCCATTATGGTCATGGGCATGCCCTCGTGGTGGGAGGACAGCACGAACGCGTCACATTTTTCGAGAATCGGATAGGGATTGCTGATGGTATTCACCAATATCACGCGGTCGGGATTTGTCTCCTCCGCCAAAGCGCGTATCTCTTCAAATTTATTTCCGCCGCAGCCCACGATTATCAGATATGCGTCGGGATGCTCCTGATTAAATTGATTGAAGGCTTCGATCAGTCTGTCCTGGCTCTTTTCCTCGGAAAATCTGGCGATGTTTATGTATTTGACGGCGCTGTCGTCGCCGAGGATCTCGTTCAGCCGCTCCAATGACACACTGCACCATGTATCCTCATCGAAGCCGACAGCCTTCTGCGCGTTGCTTCGGATGTATTCAATGTTGTTGAAGTTGCGCGCGAGGTGGAATTTGCTCTGATCAACCGACGGCACGTTTTCAATTATCTCCTTGCGCATGGTGTCGCGTATGATAACGATCTTATCGAAGCTCTCATACGCCTTGACCAGAGAATTATAGTGTATGCCGCGGTTCATCTTGTTTTCTTCCATGAGATTACTGTGGGTGTAGATGATTTTTTCGGCATCCATTGTCGCCATGATGTGGGGGATGAATTTTCCGTATCCCGTGTAATGAATCACCTTATCAAAAGGTATGTCCCAGAAGCATCTCTTCGCTTCGCGTGCGGCTGTTTTTTCCACTGCCTTGCGGGTGAAGCCTGCATTTATATTGAGGTTGAAATACAGATATTGGCAGATAGCCTCCCAATAGGTGAGATTCTTGCCGCCGTGCATAGCCATATAATTAAATCTCTCGTCGAACCTGCGCACCTGCATCTGATTCGGCTGAGCGACCTTGTAGTAAAATGTGATAAGGTAGTTGTACTGCTCGGGGTCAACGTGATTTACAACCCCCATAAATGCCGTTGTCAAGCCGTTCTGAGCCAGCGAACCCGCGTACATGAGCACGTTCTTTTTGCCGTTGTGATACTCACTGCCGTCGATTATCTTCATGCCCTCTGCCTGCTTGCCGAAGAACACATATTCCAGCAGGTCTTTAGCCGCGCTCGGACTGTCGAACTCGGTGAATTCGCGCATTGCCTTATCGTAAGGCGGGTATTTATCGGGGGAATTTACCTCATCGACCAGCGATTTACCGTCGCGGGTTATCACAAACGGAAGCTGTTCGATGTCCATATACATGCTGCGGGAGTTCTGATATTCCTCGCAGTCGTAGGCGTGAAGGATCACTTTCCTGCCCGTCACGGCGAAGTCGAACATTACGCTGGAATAGTCGGTGATAAGGCAGTCCGCCGCCGCGAGCACCTCATAGGTTTCATATTCGCGCGGGAATGCGATAACCTTGCTGAATTGTGAGAAGTCGATCTTACCTGCCGCGAGGTGGTGCAGCTTGGCTATTATTACGGTGTCACCGTCCGCGCCCTGGTCGAGCGATTGGAGGATGCTGTTGTCCGCGTCGCTGTTTCCGCTGTCGCGCCATGTAGGCATATACACGGCGATCTTCTTGCCGTTCAGACCCAGCTTTTCCCTGACCTCGGCAGCCTTGTCGCTGTCAAAGAGCACAGCGTTGCGCGGATAGCCCGAGAACACATACTTGCCGTTGTAAAACGGCGCTATCATGTGGTCGTCGCGGAGCTTCTCAAAGGTGTATTGATTGGGGCAGAGCAGGTAGTCGGACATCAGCAGATTGCGCTGAACATTGCCCATGCCGATAGGATTGTCCTTGACCGAGCGACCCAATGCCTTGAGCGGTGTGCCGTGCCATGTGTTGAGATATACCTGTCCCTCTTTTTTGATGAAATACAGCGGCATGCTGACATCTATCAGCAGGTATTTCGCCGTGGCTATCACGCGGCAGTATTCCTTGGAATTCTTGATTATCACTGCCGCACGGCTCATGCCGCAGGCTTCCAGAGTGCCGCACACTTGATTGTAATACTTCTGTGAGGCGCTCACATAGATTTTGTATTTGTCAAAGCGCGGGTCGTTCATCATCTCGCGCAGCAGATAAAACGGGCTGCCTGTGATGCCGTCGCCGTGCATGGATTCGACATAGATAATGTCGTCCGAGACTTCGAGCTTGTCGTAATATGCGGTATATCGGAACTTCGCCAAATAACTCGAATTGCGGTAAAAATTCAATGCTTTTTTCAGTATATTCATGCTCACACGTCTTTCGTATTTATTTCTGAATTAAATGATACTACATTCGCCGAAAAAATACAACCCTCAAATAAAAGCGCACACCGCAAGTATCGCCTGCAATGTGCGCCGATTGATTTTATTGTGAAACGGCCTGCGGTTCCTCGGTCTTTTCTTCCGTCTTGCCTTCGATACGGTCACAGACCCACTGCTTGAGCTTGGCGGTCAGCTTGTCAAATCTCACAAGCTTCTGCAGTCCGTAGATCGCCAAAGCCAGCGCGAGCGACGTTGCCCACAGCACGAGCGTGATAAGATAGGCGTTTTTGAAGGAATATATAAAATCGCCGAAGAAATAGAAGCGTATGAATGTGTGCGTAAGGAATATGTTCATCGAGTGCTTGCCCATAAATTCGAGGAATTTTTTGAGCGGCTTTATCGGGAACAATATCGTATAGCAGTAGAATATCACATACAGCGGCACGATCCCGTCGCGCACTTCGGTGATGTTTCCGTCTATACGGTTGCGAATGCGGATGTAATACATCAGATAAAATACAGCAGAATATACGATGAGCTTGAACAGGTAGTCAAAAAATCCTATCTTGACCCACTTCTTCTGCTTTATGCGACCGAGATAATTCCTGTCGGCGCAGATTATGCCGAGCGCGAGTATCGGGAAGTATCTGGTCATGTCGAAATTATCGAGCGCGTAGACATATCGCAGGAAGAAGCATATCACCAGCAGAGTTATTGCGCCGTACCGCTTGTATATCTCGATAAATATCGGCACAACTGCCACTATTATCAGCGCGAAGCTCATGTACCACCACGTTGAGTTGAGCGTCGGAGTGCCGAAAAGATTGGACAGTCCAAGTGCGTCCAGCAGCAGGTTGAGTATGTAATCTCCCGCGTTGCCCTTGACGTTATACACGCTGAACATCGACGGCTTGATAGCCGCGACAGCGATAAGGCTGAGCGCATACACGAACCAATATCCCATCATCAGCGAGATATATCTGCCTGCGACGTTCTTGCGCACGGCAAGCCGCGAGTCCCCGCATTTCTGCATCGACACCATGATCCCGTAGCCCGAGATGAACACAAATATCGCCACGCATATCTTGAAAAACGCGGCAATATCCATCGCTTTCACCATTCCGAGCGGGAAGAAATCCACGTCGTACTGCTCAAATCTGTCCTTGGTAAAGTAACAGTGATGAAACAGCATCATCAATATCGCAATACCCTTCATGGCCTGCGAATCGCTTTTGTCAAAGGTCATCTTTTTTTCCATTATTTCTACACATCCCTCTATATTATTTTTTATTGTGCGGAATATATTAGTGCCTGTTTAGCATCTCTTCGCACACGTCTTGCTTGTATCTTTTCCGCCATATTTTGTGAATTTCTCTTGCGATACGACAGTATGGCGGCGAGAAATTCCCTTCATTTGGCGAAAAATCTGACAGCGCAATACGCGCACGCCGAGATACTAAACAGGCTCTTAGGACAAATCACACATAATTCCGCTTGCAACATAATCATAATACTACATTTATGGCAAAAAAACAACCCTTGTACGCTCATATTTTGAACATACAAGGGTTTATTTTTTTATTAGTCCTCAAAAATCGCTTCAAACTCTGCGATCGCATTGTCGTTGAATTCCTGAGCGTCAAAGAACTTGGATTCCGGCAGTGTGCCGTCGATAAACTGACACATACCCTCGGAGATAGCTTCCGCCGACTCCTCCACCAAATGTCCGTAGCCCTTGCTGAGGAAGGCGCGCGGACCTACTATATCAGTGGAAATTACCGTCTTGCCCAGTACCAGAGCCTCCATGATAGTTACCGGCAGACCCTCGTAGTAGGACGAAAGCACAAACGCCGAGCACTTGGTCAGCACGGGGAATACGTTGGACAGCGACTTGATTATGATTATGTCGTCGCGGCAGACCGATTCCTTTGCCTTGTTGAGTATCTGCTCATAAAGCTCGCCGTGTCCGCCGATGATGATGAGCTTGGATTTGGGATGCTTTGCGTTGGTCATCTCAAACGCGTCGATAAGGCGGTCAAGTCCCTTTTCGGGAGAAAATCTTGCGATGTTTATAAACTTGGTAACTGATTGGTCATCCAGCACTTTGCCCAGCTCCTCGACTGAAACGGTGGATTCGGTATCATCGTCCAGCTTGAGCGGCATCTTTGCGCGGGTAAGCACCTGATTGTAGTCGATAGGATTGTGCGCCAGACAGACCTTTTCTCTTATGCTTTCATTGGAGAAAAGCAGCTCTTCGCGCATGCCTTCGCGGATAGCTACTAGCTTGTCGCACTTGTTGTAGCAGTATTCCACCGACTTTACATGGATGTTGTCGCGCACATTGGATTCTTTTATCAGGTTGTTGTGAATATATATAGCTCTCTTGCAGTCCATGTTGACCATCAGGCTCATGATGTTTCTTTCGTAACCCGCATAGTGGATGAAGTAGTCAAATTTAGTGCCCGCAAAGAGTCTTTGGATCTCTCTTTCGTATATCGCCTGAAGCTGATGGCGGATAAACTTGGTGTCAATGCTGAAGAAATAATACAGGAACTGGCAGAATGCCTCGCCGCGAGTCATAATTCTCGCGCCCTGTATGGGCATGTAGTCGTACTTGGAGAATTCGTGAATGGTCATGCGATTTCTGTGCACTGCGCCCGCGTAGAACAAAAGCGTGTAATTGCGCTTGTCCGCGTCGATGACGCTGGTGAGCGATTTGAGCGCGGCGGTAATGCCGTTTTTGAGCATTGAGCCGGCAAAAATAATTACATTTTCCTTGCCGTTGTGGAACTCGCTGCCGTCGATGACCTTCATGCCCTCTGCCAGCTTGCCGAAGAACACATATTCGATAAGGTCCTTGGAGGCGTGTGCGGTATCGTACTCAATAAAGTGATGTATTTTTTCGGAATAATCTTCGTACTTGTCGAGGGCGTTGACTTCCTTGATAAGCTCTTTAAGCTCCGTGGTGATAACAAAGGGCAGTGTCTCAACGCTGGTGTACATGCTGCGGGTGTTCTGATACTCCTCGCAGTCGTAGGTGTAAAGAATGATTTTTCTGCCTGTGTTGGCGTAGTCAAACATTACGCTGGAATAGTCGGTTATCAGACAATCCGCCATTGCGAGCACCTCGTAAGTCTCGTACTCATTCGGGAATGGCAGAACCTTTTTATACTTGCTGAAATCGATGCTGCCGCCCGTCAGATGGTGCAGCTTGGCTATAATTACGGTATCGTCGGATGCCTTCTTGTCAAGATTGCGGAGCACCTTGAGCAGAGTTTTGAGGTGGATGTCCTCGGTGTCGTTGGGGTCCTTTTCACGCCATGTGGGCATATAAATGACGATCTTTTTATTTGCCAGACCGAGCTTGCGCTTGAGCTTCTTTGCCTTCTTGGTGTCAAAGAGTATCTCGTTGCGCGGATAGCCGGAAAGCACATATTTGCCTTTGTAAAAATGCGTGAGCATATAGTCATCGCGCAGCTTTTCAAATGTATAGACATTGGGGCTGAGCAGATAGTCAGTCATCAGGAAGTTGCGCTGCACGTTGCCGATGCTGTTGGGGGCGTCGAGAATAGAGCGGCCGAGACCCTTCAGCGGTGTGCCGTGCCATGTGTTGAGATATATCTGACCCTCTTTTTTGATGAAATATGTGGGCATTGACACGTCGCTGATTATGTACTTGGCGACAGCGATGACCTTGCAGTATTTTCTGGTGTGTCTTTGCAGCACGGTCACGTTGTCAAAGCCGTTGGCATCCAAGCGGTGTCTTATATTGTC
>JBGUUF010000031.1:0-1323 GCA_045133435.1 Acutalibacteraceae bacterium | reverse complement strand
CGAATTGCTCGCGGCGGCCTGTAAGCAGCTTGTGGGTATAGCATTGATGCCCCACATCAAAAACAAGCTGGTCATGCGGCGAGTCGAATACTCGATGGAATGCCACCGTAAGTTCAACTACGCCGAGGTTTGAGGCGAGATGCCCGCCGTTTTGTGATACGGTTTCTATAAGCTGATCCCTGATTTCAGAACAAAGCTGATCTATTTCATCCTGGCTGTAATTTTTAATATCAGCAGGACAATTGATCCCGTTCAATAATGATTCAGCCATCTTATTACCATCCTTACTGAAAATTAATTAAAACTATTCCTTTTTGCGTGAATCATCACTACATCGGAATTATAAGCGGAACTAATATTCCCAGCAGGACACCGCCGACGACCTCCAGCGGAGTATGTCCGAGCATTTCTTTTAATTCTTTGATTTCTGGGTCCTCATTGTCATCGTCCTCATCCTCGGACGATTTTTTAAGCATCTGATTGATGATTTTTGCATGCTCGCCCGCTTCGTGGCGCACACCCATCGCATCATAAATGACAACGGATGCCAACACCACCGCGATTGCGAATTCTGTGGAACCTGTGCCGCAAAAACGCGCGCAGGAAATAGTGAGCGCGGTCACTGTCGCGGAGTGTGCGCTGGGCATTCCGCCTGCACCCGACAAACGCTCGAAATTGACCTGCTTATCAATCACATAATTCAACACGAATTTGCACACCTGCGCTATTGCCCACGACAACAGCGAGCACACCAGCACATAATTGTTCAAAAAATCCATAACTATGCTCATCGGCTGACCTCCTGTTAGTTTATTCTGTTAACCAGCATTCTCGCGAAAGAAACAAGAAAATCGGCTTTTTCGCCGAGCGGTGCAACTGCATCCACCGCAAGCTCGGTGTGACGCTCCGCCTCCTGCTTTGCCTTGTCAAGTCCGAGCAGCGAAACATAGGTGGATTTGTCATTGCCTATATCGCTCGCTACAGGCTTGCCGAGTGTGGCTTCGTCGCTGGTCACGTCGAGAATATCGTCTGTGATCTGGAAAGCGATTCCGATATTTTCGGCATAGATCTCCGCAATTTTTTCCATATTTTCGTCGCCGCCTGCAGCGATAACGCCCATTATGCAGGCCGCCTTGATTATCGCGCCTGTCTTGCCTGCGTCCATTTTGCGCAGTTCGTCAAGACCGACATTCTTGCCCTCGTTGCCGAGGTCGATGACCTGACCGCCCACCATTCCGGCTGCACCGCAGGCATGTGCCAGCACAGCCGCTGCTCTGACCGTGCGCTTGGGACTTATCCTGCTTCGTGTGAGCATAGTCTCAA
>JBGUUF010000030.1:0-4031 GCA_045133435.1 Acutalibacteraceae bacterium | reverse complement strand
TCCAAGTTCCCGGGCATCGACATCGACCTGACTATCCTCACAAATCCCGAAGTCACATACAGCAAGGTCGAAAGCATTATCAAGGCTAACGGCGGCGAATATTTGAATTCCATCAAGGTAACGGATATTTACGACGGCATTATCAGCAGTATTACACTGCGCCTCGGCTTCTCCTCGCCCGAAAAGACTCTCGCCATGAACGAGATTCAGGACGTTATATTCGGCACGATCGTTCCCGAATTGGAAAAAGCAGGCATTATGCTCAAGAAATAAAATTTAATTTATCTGCATAAACAAAAAAATCTATCGGTTTAGTCGATTGACCAAACCGATAGATTTTTATTTACAAAATATTTTAATTACAGAATTACAGCCCAGAGGATTCTATCTGTGAAAGTATACTCATCGCCACTGTTTGAACCGTTGAACTGAGCTATGATTATATAATCCAAAGGATTCTTATAATCTGCATTGCGATCGGTAGTTATTCCGTCAGAATTTGTGAAAGTCTCGCTGTCGGAATTAAGAGCTTCCAACTGCTTGCTGGTGAGAATCTCAACCTCATAGGTGTATTCATCAACGACCTTCATACGAGCTTTGGAAGGATTGGAGCTGGGAACGAAGGATTCGTCGAGGTAGTTGATGGTTTTGCCGGAACGAATATCGAATGCATTGCAGCTAAGCATTCTTTCGACCGAAGGCTGGTCGATTGATGTGTTGAGCATTGCTGCGAATTCAAACATTGTATAATCCGCACCGGTAAAATCAAGTTCAGACCATTTTGCTGTTGACTTGAGTGTTGCTACAGGGATGCCTTCCCCGTTGACCGAATATGTCACTTCAACATCAAATGAAACGCCGTTTATATCGTATTTATATACAGCTACGGTGGGTGCTGCCTCTACTATCGCCTTCAGTTCATCGGCGGCGGCATTTATTTCAGCGGGATTTTCCATTGCCTCATACTTTTCATTCAAAGTCGTGAGTGCGGCAGAAGTCTCTTTATACGGCAGGAGCAGACCCTTGACAGAGGCAAGTGCTTCCTCTGCATTAGTCTTTGCCTTTTCGAGTGCAGCTTCCTTCTTGTCAACATCGTTGATCTTTTCGATGCACTCATCCTTCAGCTTTGCAATTTCATCTTTACTTGAGGAATTGTTGATCTTATCGGAATACTCCGCAATAATATCGTCAATTTCCTTCTGCTGCTCTGCATAATACTCATCAGCCTGATATGAGGTACCGAGTTCATTTATTGTATCTTCTCTAACTGAACCGACACATCCGGACAAGCTGGCGGTGATAAGAGCTGCTGCTAACAAACATGTTAATATTTTTTTCATTTTGTAAGCCTCCTGTGTATTTTTTATGAACTAATTATATACCGCGTTTTTTCCATTGTCAAGACTTTTAGGTAAATTTATACATCTTTTCTTGCTGATTAGCAAGTATATTCTTTATTTTCACTCTTAAAGCGTGAATTGCGCCTATTATTCCCTTTTAGTATTTAAACAGCATGTTAATAAAGTATAATATTTTTTCAAAAAGCAAACCAAAAACCCTTGCGGATTTTTACATCCACAAGGGTTTTCGTTTGTTTTGCTATTTATTTTTGAGGAGGAGAGATGTAGTCAAAATTTAATATCATCAAATAACCTGCTTGATGATTACGATATAATAATATACCATAATTGTGATACAATCGTTAATTAATTTTTACAAAATTAATAACATTGTGCATAGATTATTGAAACATTTAACTACACTATCAACCTTTGTATTCGGTCAGTGTTATCTGAACCTCGTAATCCGTTCCGTTTCGTCTGATGACCATTGTCACCGTATCACCTACCGAGCAGTTCTTTATCGCGCTCGCAAGATCGCTGTCGGTGCTGATCTCAGTTCCGTTGAAAGACACGATCTTATCACCCGATCTCAGACCCGCAGCCGCCGCGTCCGAACCCTGCTCGACCTTAGAAATATACACGCCAGTTTCATCCACACCGTACATCCACGCGGTCTGCGCGTTGCTGATGTTTACCACTGAAATGCCGAGGCTCACTCTGCCCTTTACATAGCCATATTCCATGAGGTCGGAAATAACAGTTTTTACCGTATTTATCGGAATCGCGAAGCCAAGACCCTCGATATCCGAGCCGCTGGATTTTGCATTTACGATGCCGATAAGGTTGCCCTTGTCATCAAACAGACCGCCGCCCGAGTTGCCGGGATTGATAGCCGCGCTTGTCTGGAGCAGATTCATGGTTTCGCCGTCTATCTCAACCTCTCTGTCGAGCGCGCTGACGATGCCGCTGGTCACAGTGCCGCCAAGCTGACCGAGGGGATTGCCTATCGCAATTGCTGTCTGACCCACTGTGAGAGTATCCGAATCGCCGAACACTGCGGGAGTAAGTCCTGTTGCATCTATCTTGAGTACGGCAAGGTCGGTCTTGGAATCATCGCCCACTACCGTCGCGGTGTAGCTCTTACCGTTGGTAAGCGTCACGGAAATCGTATTAGCACCGTCAATTACATGGTGATTTGTCACTATATAGCCGTCCGTCGTGACAATAACACCGCTGCCTGCGCCCTCGGAAATATACTGTCCCATGAAGTTATTTGTAGAAACCGACTCGGTGGTGATCTCAACCACGGAATCTGCCACGGCATTGGCCACATCTGCTACGGAATACGCGCTCTGACTGCTGTCGCTCGAGGTGCGGTCGATAGCCTGGAATATCACCTTGCTGCCGTCCTCTGTCTGAACTATAGTATCGCCCGAGCCGCCCAGCTTTGCGCCGATAAATCCGCTGCCAAGACCGATGATCGCCGCTGCCGCAACTGAAATTATCACGGTGGGAATATTTATGCCGCCCATCGCCGATTTTTTCTTTTTGCCGCCGTAATTGCCGTTTTGCGGCTGAGGACGCGGCTGTGCATACTGCGGTTGCGAATACTGCTGCTGTGCGGGATTCGGCTGCGGGACATACTGCTGATTATATTGTCTGTATGTCGGCTGAGCCTGTCTGCCTGCATTATCATTTTGATTGGGTACGGGGTTGTTCGCACCGCCGAAGCTGTATGTGCCGTCGTTGTTGAAACCGTTCTGGTTATTGTTATTTTCATTCATAAAAATCAAACTCCTTTTAGTTGCGATTTGTTTCTATAAAATTATCGTTGAACTGCAATAGATGATTTTTCCTTCATCGTCTGTAATTATATTCCCTCACAGTGATACAAAATTGATTGGATTGAGAGTATATTTTGTTTTAAATGTTATGTTTATGTGAAGCTATCTAAGTTAGTTTTTTTGATGATGTTCTTATTTTGTACATATTTTCATGCTAAAATTAATTTAAATCATTTATTTTTTATCCGCCTGCTCTGTCAGCAGTTCATTATATATAAATATAAAACGAATTGAGAGGTTTTGCATTAAATGAAAAATTTTTTGAAGAAAAACAAAAACGCCGTAATTACATATGGCGGAGTGCTCGCCGTAATACTAATAATCGGAGCGATATGGCTCTGTTGGGATAAGTCTGTGGGAACGGCGGACTACACTCAGGGAGATTATCAGGAGAGTGTTTCCGAAACCGACTTTTATGCCACATCTGCCTCCGACCTGTCTATAGATAATTTTTCCATAGAGCGCGTCGTAGTCACCAAGCTGATCGACATCATCGAGGGTACTGACGACTGGGGCGGCGAGACTATCGTTCAGCGCACGCAGATATTCATGGTTAAAATCCTCACCGGTCCATATAAAGGTCAGGAAGCCGCGATGACGCTTGACTTGACCGACATCACCGGCACAGGCAAGGGCGTTATCGTCGCCGAGGTTGGCGATCATCTAAGGGGCTACTTCGAGGTGGACCCCACCACAGGTGCTCTCAGCGGCACATGCACGGGATTTCAGCGAGATATTCCGCTTGCGTGGCTGGCAGTGGGATTCATCATACTGCTGGTGATGTTCTTCGGGCGAAAGGGTCTTAAATCCTTCGCCGCACTGATGATAACCTGCGTTATGCTGA
>JBGUUF010000029.1:0-1859 GCA_045133435.1 Acutalibacteraceae bacterium | reverse complement strand
TTTCTCAGCACCGCACCCTCGCCGCGCACTGCTTCGGAAATTAAGAATCTCTCACGGGTAGCGTCCTTCGGTGCAAAGCCTGTGGGATGGAACTGTATGTAGGACAAATTCTTTATCTTCGCGCCCAGTGCATACGCCATTGTAATGCCGTCGCCTGTCGCAATAGCGGAATTTGTGGTGTATTTAAACACACGTCCTATGCCGCCAGAAGCTAAAATGACATACGGCGCAAACACGGCTTGAATGCCATCGTCGTTCATTATACCCAGCCAAAAACCACCGCCGCTGTCTTTTTCGAGTGAGCAGAGCATTGTTTCCGAAAGCAAATCGACGTTTTCCTTTTCGCCGACCTGCTGGAGAAGAGTTTCAACGATCTCGCGGCCTGTGGAGTCCTTATGGTGTGCAATTCTGTGGCGGCTGTGACCGCCCTCCAGTGTCATCTGAAGATTTCCGTCACTGTCGCTGTCGAAATTCACACCCAACTCTCTGAGTCTGAGCACGTCGGACGGACCTTCGGTTACAAGTACCTCCAGTGCAGACAGATCGTTTTTATATCCGCCCGCAATAAGCGTATCGGCTATATGCAGCTTGTAATCGTCGTTGGTTTTATCTATAACAGCCGCCACGCCGCCCTGAGCCAACGAACTGTTGGAGAGTGACAGTTCTCTTTTGCTTATGACCAGCACACTGATGTCATTGCCGAACTGCAACGCGGCATACAGTCCGGAAACGCCCGAACCTACTATAACTACGTCATAATTTTGTTTCATAAATATGACCTTCCTTGTTGTATTAACAATAATGTAAGCCTGTCAAATTTCTGCTGGGGTGGAATCAACCGCCGTATTTCAGCATGTTGTCAATGCTTCTCTTTGCTTTGAGACGCAGTTCTTCGTCTATTTCGATAACGTCGCCGAATTCGCCGATAAGTGCTTTATAAACATTTTCCAGAGTGGTCATCTTCATGTTGGAGCATGTGAGCTTGTTGGATGCGAGCTGATAGAATCCTCTCTCGGGATAATCGCGGCTGAGTTTGTCGCAGACACCGCGCTCGGTGGCGATTATAACGTCATCATCGCAGCTCTTGCAGAATGTTATTATCTCAGAGGTCGAGCCGACAAAATCGCATAAGTCTACGACCTCCTTGCGGCACTCGGGGTGAACCGCGATTTTAGCATTCGGATGCTTTGCCTTAGCCTCCTGCACGTCCTTGACCGATACGCTGTGATGTGTCGGGCAGCAGCCATCCCAAAGGATTATTTCCTTGTTGGGAACAAACTGACGGACATAGCTACCGAGATTTTGGTCGGGAATAAACAGGACTTTATCAGAGGGCAGTGAGGATACGATCTTCACAGCTGTCGAGGAAGTCACACATACGTCGCACTCGGCTTTAAGCTCGGTGCTGGTGTTGATGTAGGCACAGACGCACACATCGGGATTTTCCTCGCGGAAACGTCTCACTCTCTCGGGCAATATCTGCTCCGCCATCGGGCAGGTAGCACTCTTGTGCGACAATACGACTTCTTTCTCGGGCGAAAGGATCTTCACCGTATCTGCCATGAATCTCACGCCGCACAGGAGAACGCGGTTTTTATCGTGAATATTTGCCGCCGCCTTGGAGAGCGCAAAGCTGTCGCCCGTAATGTCGGCGATGTCGATAATATCGGGGTCCTGGTATGTATGAGCCAGTATCAAAGTGCCTGTCTCCTCTTTAGCTTTTACGATCGCGTCTTTTAATTCGGATTTTGTCAATTTTATCAATCCTTTACCGGAAATTTTTCCGCAGGTTTCTGCAAGAAATATTATTTAACCAAATGAAGTTTTTATTTACATCACTTTTGCAACATTTATGTATG
>JBGUUF010000028.1:0-3492 GCA_045133435.1 Acutalibacteraceae bacterium | reverse complement strand
CTTGCCTTTGGTGGTGCGGATGGTGTTGTCAACGCCCTGAATTTGAACAGTGTCCATCTCCATATAGCCGCCCTCGTCGATTTCGACTATCGTGGTAGGATTCATCACATTTTTACCGTTACCGCCCTCGCCGTAATGCTTTTCGGAATAGATAACGCGGGAATTCTTGCCGATGTGGAATGAGTGAATTCCGTCGTGAGAGCTTTCCTCGCCGCCGCAGTTGTGTATTCCGCAGCCTGCAACTATGGTAACATCGCAGTCGTCGCCTATATAGAAATCGTTATAAACTAAATCCTTGATACCTGTCTGCGTGAGGATTACGGGAATGTGAATCTTCTCGCCCTTTGTACCTGCCTTAATTCGGATGTCAATACCCGGAAGGTCGGTCTTGGCGGTAATTTTTACATTCTCGCTCGAACCCTTGGCATAGGAGCTTCCGTCCACACGCAGGCTGAATGCACCCGTGAGATTATCCGCCATAACACTTATTTTATTCAGCATATCCTGCTGTTCGCTGCTTATTTTCAAATCGCTCATAATCAGTTGACCGCCTTTCTGCAATTACATGCTTCATTTGCGGCAAGCAGTTTGGGCAGGACATCTTCCTTTGACCCGACTGCCGCAATTTCGCCCGCCGAGAGCAGTATAATTTTCTCAGCGAAGGAGAGAATTCGCTCCTGATGAGAAATAATAAGAATACTGCCGTTTGTCTGCTCGTGCATTCTCTCAAACACCTTGATGAGGCTTTGGAAGCTCCACAGATCTATGCCCGCTTCAGGCTCGTCAAATATCGTCAGCTTGGTCGAACGCGCAAATGCTGTGGCAATTTCAATGCGCTTTAACTCGCCGCCCGAGAGAGAATCGTTTATCTCACGGGTGATGTATTCTCGGGCGCACAGACCCACCTCTGAGAGATAGTTGCATGCCTCGTCAAAGGACACGTCACGCCCCGCCGCAATTGAAATTATATCGCGGACGGTGATGCCCTTGAATCTGACCGGCTGCTGAAATGCAAAGCTCACACCGTTGTTGGCGCGCTCGGTTATCGACATATCGGTAATGTCAACGCCGTCGAGGATTATCTGACCCTCTGTTGGTGTGAGAATACCGGCGATAATTTTCGCCATTGTGGATTTACCGCTGCCGTTAGGTCCTGTTATGGTGACAAATTTCTCATTTACAGATAAATTTATATTTTTGAGTATATTTTTGCCTTCCGGTGTGGTGTAAGACAAATTTTTAATTTCAAGCATCGTTCTTCTTCCTTTATTTTTGCATTTGAATAATGTCATGTATTGGTTATTATACCATATATGCATACATTATTTCAACATATTTTTTACAATTATTGCCGCTGTATCGACAAAAAATCATTGACAAATATGCAACTTGCGGTATAATTAATTAAGAATTTATAATTAAATCTTTTTAAGAAATATTTTTTAACTAAATTTATTTTATATCCTACATAAAATATGCAAAGGTGGTAATATTCTATGGGAACAAACGGCAGAAAAATCATGCGCGGCACTAAAAAGGTCGTTTCCTCGGCAGTGCTTTACTTTTTATACTGCGGATTTTACGAGCTGAGCAAGAGCGATTCGCGCGTTAAGGCCGAGGTTGACAGTTGGGAAAACGGTCTGACCTATTGCCTGACCTGCGGCGAAAACTGCCCTTCTCTCACCATTCGCAAGGGTGCAAACGGATTGGAGCGAGTTTCTAACGCGGAAAATCCTGATGTTGTTTTTGCATTTAAAAACCTCGAAAAAGCTTTCCTTGTGCTCACGGGGAGACAGGGCGTTGCCAATGCCTATGCGACCCACAGTTTCGCCCTTCGCGGCGACATTGCAAAGGGCATGTCTTTCGCGCGCTGCGTTGATTTGGTGGAAAGATACCTTTTCCCGCCCGTTATCACCAACCGCATTCTCAAAGAAAATCCCAAAAAGCAATGCTCTTCCATTATATTGTATCTGAAAATAATCGGCGGTACGATAATTTTGAAATACAAAGCGGTCGATACCAATAACAATAAAAAAGCCGTCAGAGCTAACTAAGGAGGATCAACATTATGCTGCCTAAATATTACGAATTTCAGCACGGTTCCAAGATATTGTCCGGTCTTTTCGCACTCGAAAATCTGCCCTTGGAATTAAAAAATATGGGTCTTAAAGCACCTCTTCTTCTCTCCGACCGCGGACTGGAAAAATCCGGTGCGCTAGGGTTGGTGCTCTCGGTATTTGAAGAAAACAACATGAAGATCGGCTGTTTGGACATCGACATCCCCGCCGATTCCTCTCTGGAATGCGTGAACAAAATCGCCAACGAATACAAAATGTATGAATGCGACTGCATCGTGGCAGTCGGCGGCGGCTCGGTGATCGACACCGCCAAAGGTGTGCGAATGGTGCTCTCGCAGGACGGAAGCGACATTGAGGCTCTCGCCGGCTGTGAGGCATTATCACGCGGCAAGGCTGTACCGTTTGCGGCTGTCCCCACCACCTCCGGCACAGGCTCCGAGGCGACCATCGTGGCGGTCATCCGCAACAATGTGACTAATGTGAAAATGGAATACATTTCTTACTACCTCCAGCCCGACATAGCGGTAATCGACGTGCGTATGACCGAAACTCTCCCGCCGAAACTCACGGCTTCCACCGGTATGGACGCGCTGTGCCACGCGATCGAAGCATACACCTGCCTGCAAAAGAATCCTATCAGTGACGCTTATGCCACCGCTGCAATTAAAATGATAAGCGAAAATCTCGTCAAAGCCACCAAGAACGGCGGCGACAAGCAGGCTCGCCTTGCTATGGCTAACGGCTCGATGATGGCGGGCGCGGCATTCTCTAACTCAATGGTGGGCATCGTCCACGCGATCGGTCACGCTCTCGGCGGCGTTTGCCATGTTCCCCACGCCGTCGCTATGGCTATTCTTCTGCCCTACGGCATGGAATACAACTATAAAAAGTGCGGCGACATGTACGGTGAGCTTCTGCTCTATCTCGCAGGCGCGGACGAATACGCGTCAACTCCTGCCGACCAGCGCGGCAAAAAGGCTATCGCATGCGTTAAAGGATTGCTGAATAAGCTGAATTCTATCACAGGATTACCGCTTAAATTATCCGATGTCGGCGTAACCCGCGAGGATTTTGACGCAATTGCACAAGCTGCGATAAACGACGGCGCAATTATCGTAAATCCGAGAGCGGCAGGTATCGAAGAAGTTAAATTGATACTCGAAAAAGCATTCTGATAAGGTGGGTGAAATTTTGGATATAAAAACATTAGTAGAAAAACAGCGCGAATTTTTTAAGACAGGCGCAACTAAAAATCCCCGATTTCGCAAGCAGCAGCTTCTTAAACTCGCCGACACCATAAAAAAATACGAATACAAAATCAATCAAGCGCTCAAAAAAGACTTGAATAAATCCCGCATGGAATCCTACATGTGCGAGGTGGGATTGTCGCTCAGCGAAATTCACTATCTCAGCC
>JBGUUF010000027.1:0-1500 GCA_045133435.1 Acutalibacteraceae bacterium | reverse complement strand
GCATTTGAACGTGTCATAGTGCCTTATTTCAACTAAATGCTCCACAGAAAGCTCGTGAAGCGATTCCGTGAAGCATTTTAGCATTTTGGCGGAATATCCGTCCTTGCGCGGACTTCCGCCTATCGTCATAATGATTTTTTTCATGTTTAAATCCATTCTGCTCAGTGCTCGCAATAGGCGCAAACATGACCGTTCGGCGTTTCTATCGTGAGATGGGGCAGATATTTTTCAAATTGTGTAATGCATTTCGGGTTATGGCATGTGAAATCGTGAGTCGGCTTGGGCACCTCGGGGATGAATTTCTCACTGTCGGAGGTGAGGCGGATTATCAGCGCCATACGCGCATACATGCCATAAAGCGTCTGCTTGAAATAGTTTGCCCTGGGATCGTCGTCAACCTCATATGCAATTTCATCCACACGCGGCAGAGGATGCAGGACGCAAAGCTCAGGTCTGCCGAGCTTCATTTTTTCGCCGTCCAGCACATAAATGCCCTCCTGCGCCTTGTATTCCTCAAACGAATCAAAACGCTCGCGCTGTATACGGGTCATGTAGAGCACGTCGAGATACGGCATTGCCTCCTCGAGAGTCCTGACCTCGGTATATTTACATCCGGCCTGTGTCAATTCATTCTTTATGTAATCGGGCATTCCCAGTTCTTCTGTAGATATGAACACAAAGGAGTTTCCGCTGTAGCGGCACATGGTCTTGCAGAGCGAATGAACTGTGCGGCCGTTTTTGAGGTCGCCGCACATGCCTATGACCAGATTTTCAGTGCGTCCTACGACATTACGCAGAGTGACAACATCGGTGAGTGTCTGCGTCGGGTGCAGATGTCCGCCGTCGCCTGCATTTATGACAGGAGCCTGCGAGTAGAGCGACGCGGCATAGGCTGCGCCCTCCAGCGGATTGCGTATGGTGATAACATCTGTGTAGCCGCTCAGCACCATTACGGTGTCCTTGAGACTTTCGCCCTTGGATACGGATGTGCCGTTGGGATTGTCAAAGCCTATGATCTTGCCGCCCAGACGAAGCATTGCCGACTGAAACGACATCTGAGTTCTGGTGGACGGCTCATAAAACAGGGTCGCCATGAGCTTGTCCCTGCATGCGCTGCTGTAATGTGTGGGATGACTGCTTATGCGGCAAGCCATGTCCACCACGTCGTCGAGTTCCTCCAAAGTAAGCTGATTTAAGTCGATAAGATTTCGCACAAACATATTCAAGACCATCCTTACTGAATTTTTTACGGTTTCCAAAACAGGGCTTACAAATATATTTTTTATATTATAGCACCAAAAACTTTCTATGGCAACTTATTTTTTATTATTTATCGACAGATTGATGCACGATCCGTGATAATTATAAATTATGTAAAATTATCCTTGACAAAACATGAAAGTAAATGTATAATCTCCAAAGAAAGTGTTTCAAATGATACATTTTCTTTGGGATTCGAGGTGCAATTGATGAGAAAAACCGAATTAAGCCCGGATATTT
>JBGUUF010000026.1:0-3464 GCA_045133435.1 Acutalibacteraceae bacterium | reverse complement strand
AGGCGCTGCTTACCACGGGCAACATCGTCAACAGGGATTTTGCATATTACGAGGTTCCGCTCAAGCTGGATATTTTCGACCAGGAGGCTTTTGTGAAGTCGGGCATTGATTTTTATGCCACGATGACCAATGTTGAGACGGGCGAGGCTGAATATGCCAAAATCACTGACGTATTCGAGCAGATGGAGACTCTTCGCGCCACCTCGTCGATGCCCTTTGTTTCGCAGATGGTGGAGGTTGACGGCAAGAAATATCTTGACGGCGGCATTGCAGACAGCATACCTGTGGACAAGTGCAGAGAATTGGGATATGACAAGATTGTTGTCGTGCTCACACGCCCGCTGGATTACCGCAAGAAAAAGTCGGGCGCGTCATTGGCTCATGCGGCGTATCGCAAATATCCTGAACTGGCGGAGCGCATTGCCAATCGTTATGCCGAGTACAATGATTGCATTGAGAAAATAATCGAGATGGAGAAGCGCGGGGAGATATTTGTTATCCGCCCGTCGCGCACCGTGAAAATCGGGCGCATTGAGCGCGACCCCGAGAAATTGCAGGAGATGTACGACCTCGGTATTGAGGACGGAAAGAAGTACATAGACGATTTGAAGAAGTATCTGGGTGCATAATTATGCCGCTTACGCTTGATAAGATATACACCACGCTGACTGCTTCACCATACAGGCGGGATGAATTTCACGTCGAGATACCGCCGTGCGACGCTTTGAAGCCGTATGTGCGGTGTTTTTGGGGCACGCGGGGAAATTTGATCACAGGCGGCGATTCTGAATTGAAGCGCGTTGTCGTTAACAACGGAAATGTCACGGTGGATGACCTTTGCAGGCACGTCATTATGAGCAGGAGGACGCTTGAGCGGCTGTTTGCCATGCATGTCGGCGCGCCACCGAAGCAGATGATCAACATGATGCGCTACCAGATGTTGTGGAGCGACGCGCTGAAGCCTGATTTCAATGTGCATGACGCGGCGTACAAATTCGGATTTTTTGACCAGGCGCATCTGCTGAATTATTTCAGAAAATATCACAGCATTTCGCTCAGCGAGGCGCGAAAGCTTGCGCGGGATGAATCGAGGCTGTATGTAAAATAATTGTCGCGTTTTTACAAGAGTTTCGCGGTAAAATTAATGTAGAATACAGGCGTGAAATTTAATTATGCGGGTGATTTAAAATGGAAAAAGAATTCTTTGAAGAATCAAGGCGTTTTATTTACAGAAATGCGCGTCCGGTTGATTTGGCGCGGTGGAAATATCATTTTGAAGGCGGCGGCAGGGAGGATGTATTGACCGCGCTGGCTTGCTATCAGAATGAGGACGGCGGCTTCGGGCATGCTCTGGAATGTGACTGTTGGAATCCGAATTCATCGCCTATTCATACTTGGGCGGCGACTTGGATATTGCGGGAGATAGGATTGAACGAAAGCGAACATCCCGTCATTCAAGGCATACTGAAATATCTCGCGAGCGGCAGTGATTTTATTGACGGCGAGTGGCTGAATACCGTGCCTGCCAACAACGATCATCCTCACGCGATTTGGTGGGAATACAGCGACGGCACTAGCTCCGACTACAATCCCACGGCGAGCCTTGCGGGATTTATTGTGAAGTTTGCCCCGTGCGACAGCGAGCTTTATGAATTTGGGGGCAAGATTGTCGGAGAAGCCTTTGATTGGTATATGGGTAAAGAGCAAAATACCGAGCCTCACGTTTTGCGTTGTTTTATCGAGATGTTTGAATATTGCAAGACCGCCGAGATTGGAGATTTGATTGATTTGACGGCATTTGAGTTGAAACTGAAAGCTGATGTGAAAGCGGCGATTTGCGCAGAAACCGAAAAATGGGCGACGGATTATGTGTGCAAGCCGTCACAGCTTTTTAATTCAAATCAAAGTGTGTTTTATGAGGATAACAAGGAGGCGGCGGACTGCGAGTGCGAATTTATTTTGAATTCACGTCTTGAGGACGGTTCTTATCCTATAACGTGGCTGTGGCACAATGATTACAAGGAATTTGAGGTTTCCGCGAATTGGTGGAAATCTGATATTATTATCAAGAATTTTCTTTATCTGCGCGGGTTTGGGAGGCTGTGAGGTGTGAAATTATGGCGTCAAAAGAAGAATTTGTGCAGTACGTTGCCGACCAGATAAGCGGGGCGGGGAATATCACCTATCGCAAGATGTTCGGCGATTACGGGATGTATTGCGACGGGAAGATATTCGCGCTGATTTGCGATGATCAGTTATTTGTCAAGATCACCGAGGCGGGCGGGAAGATCATGCCGAATTTGGAGAGAGTTCCGCCGTATGAGGGCGCAAAGCCGTATTATTTAGTTGATGACGTGGACAATGGTGAATTACTGACGGAATTTGTGGCGGCGACATGCGCGGAATTGCCTATGCCCAAGCCTAAGAAAAAGAAGAATTGATTCAGAGAAAGGTGTTTTGCATGAAAAGATTTAATGAAAGAGGTTACATAGTTAAAGAAAATGCCCCTGTTTATTTCACTTTAGACATGGATAAAACCGCAGGATGGTTTGAAGACATTTTGGGGTGGTACAGTGAAATTGATGAAAGAAATGAGGAGGGGAAAGGCTGCTATGGCTGCGTTTACAGTCTTCCGACCGAAATTCAGGCTACTCATTTAGCGACATTCACAGGGCTTCATATGTTTTATGGCGAGCCGAGACAGGAAATGATTTGCTTTATGCAGGTTCAGGGTATAGAGAAAATGCGTGATTATATTATTTCAAAAGGCTGGAATGAGGTAACGAAAGTTGTTACGCAGCCTTGGGGAGGAAAGACTTGCTCGATAACTACCGTGGACGGCTGTGTTATCAATGTGTTTGAATGATATAACTGCTGACCTTTTATGAATTGCATCGTTCAATCTGCTTTGATTGGGCGATGCTTGTTTTTTATTTAGTGCAAGAAGTTGAAAAAGAGTTGAGACAAATTATGCTGAATTCACAAAGGTAAAAAAACATCGAAAAAAAGCGAAAAAAGTAGTTGACAAACGGCGGCGGGTGTGGTAAGATAGTGAAGCTGTCGCAGAGAGACAGACCGAGAGCGAAACTGAAAGCCGCCCGACAGACGGGAATTGAGCGCAGATTTGTGAAAGTCTGAAAGCGAGGCAAGCGAAAAAAGATTTGAAAAAATCAAAAATAAAGCTTGACAAACGAAACTCGATGTGATAGAATAAATAAGCTGTCGCAGAGAAATCGCGAAAGACAAGTTCAAAAATAAAGATTGAAAAAATCTTAAAAAAGGACTTGACAAAACGAAGACGATGTGATAAAATAGAAAAGCTGCTGAACGAAAGTTCGGAAGCGACAGAACCTTGAAAATTAAACAACGTGACCATGATTTACTTTAGAAATAAAGTAAACGTGGAGCTAAGAAATTAACCTGTAATTCCTTTGAGGAGCTGGTAAAACAGCAACTCAAAAACA
>JBGUUF010000025.1:0-3272 GCA_045133435.1 Acutalibacteraceae bacterium | reverse complement strand
AATTATCCCGCTGCTCTGGATAAGCGGCGGCTGTGTGGGCGAAAAGATATACGGCGTGGAGCTTCAGCGTGAATGCTGTGAGCTTGCCGAGCGCAGTATTGCCGACAACGGCGACGAGGACAAATTTTCTGTCATCGAGGGTGATTTGAGGAATATATCGGAGTATCTTCCGCGCGAGAGATTCAGCCTTGTCACCTGTAATCCGCCGTATTTTGCGGCAGGCTCGGGCGCGGCGAATAAATCAGACAGCCGTATGATAGCCCGCAGTGAGCTGACCTGCAATTCCGATGATGTCTGTGCGGCGGCGAGATATCTGCTCAAATACGGCGGGCGGCTGTGCGTGTGTCAAAGACCCGAGCGGCTTACGGATGTTATCTGTGCCATGCGCGCCAACGGCATTGAGCCGAAAAGGATACGATTGGTGCAGCAGCGCGAGGGCAGAGAGCCGTGGTTGGTGCTGATAGAAGGTCGGCGCGGCGGTAAGCCGGGAGTTAAATTTCTGCCGGTGCTCACTGTGGAAGGACCCGACGGAAAATATTCCGCGCAGATGCGTGAAATTTACGGAAGATACGGAGAGGAATCGAAATGGCAGGACAATTGACGTTGGTGGGCACGCCTATCGGAAATCTAGGCGATATGAGTCCCAGGGCGGTCGAGGCGCTGGAAAGCTGTGATTTCATAGCCGCCGAGGATACGCGCGTGACTATGAAGCTGCTGAACCACTTTCAGATAAAAAAGCCGCTGATCAGCTATTATGAGCATAACAAGCGGTCGAGCGGCGAGGTCATTACTGGCAGGATACTTGCGGGCGAAAGTTGTGTGCTGGTGACGGACGCGGGCATGCCTGCGATAAGCGACCCGGGCGAAAATATTGTGGATAAATGCCACGAGCTGGGGATACACGTCACATGTGTTCCCGGACCGAGCGCGGTGGTGACAGCGTTGGCGATGTCGGGCATGCCGTCGGGACGGTTCGCCTTTGAAGGCTTTTTGAGCGTGAATAAAAAGAGCCGCCGCGAGCATTTGCTGAGCATAAAAAACGAGAAGCGCACCATGATTTTTTATGAAGCTCCGCACAAGCTGCCTGCGATGCTGGCGGATATGTACGAGGCGTTGGGCGACCGCAGGGTCGCGATAGTTCGTGAGCTGACCAAAATTCACGAGGAGGTCATAAGGACCACCCTGAAAGAAGCCGCAGAGCGGTATTCTTCGGAGGGCGGCGAGATCCCGCGCGGTGAATTTGTGGTTATCGTTGACGGCGCACCCGAGGACGACACGGCAAAGGTGTATACAGCGGAAGAAGCCGCAGAAATGGCGAGAATGCTCATCGAAGGCGGTATGTCGTCGAGCGAAGCCGCCAAAGAAGCCGCCAAAACCACCGGTCTGAAAAAAGGCGACATATATAAACTGCTCGTCAGATAAATTTTTTGTTCAAATAAAAAATATCAGATTATTCACCATTTGTTCTTTTTTATGTGGTAGAATAATCATTGAAGGGTTTGCAGACTGTACCTAAAAGTCTGAAATACATCATAAGGAGAAAGGATTTTAAATATGAGCGCATTTTGGAAAGTTCTTGCTATGGGCGCTACAGCGGCCGCAGCAGTTGTTGTTGCAAAGGAAGTAATCGAGAGAAGCGAGAAGGGAGAGGACTGCTCCCCGATAGCTGTTGTCAAGGGCATCGGCAGAAAGATAGGCGTTATGTGCGGCTGCAAGGATTGCGGCTGTGACTGCGACGATTATGACGATGATTTCTTTGATGATTTCGAGGAATTCGAGTTGGACGATGAAGATATTTTCGACACCTCCGATATGGAAGGCGACGAGCTGACTGCTGACGGATATGTGGTTGAATTCAATGCCGAAGCAGATACAGAGTCCGCTGAAGAACCCGTCGCGGAGGAAGCTGCTGAAGAACCTACAGACGAGCCTGAGGTCGAAGAAACCGAAGCTCCCGCAGAGGAAGCAGACAAGAAGGCTTCAAAGTAAATTTAATTAAGCGTGTTTGTTGTCAAAAGACGGCAAACACGCTTTTTGTTTATTCTATAAATGAATTTTCGCCCCAACCGGAAATGTTGTCGCGCTGCATTGCGGAGATTATCCGCTCAATAAGGTCGGGGTATGTTTTTTCTAAGTCTCTCAGCATATCGGCGGCTTTTTTGCGCTCGGTGACACCGTCGGCCGGACAGCGGCTCTTGATTATCGGAAGTTCGAGCCGTGCGGCGGCGGCAGTGATCTCGCGCTCGCGGCAGAATATCATGGGTCGTATCAGGTAGATCTGCTTGCGGTCGAGGTAGGTGACGGGCGAGAAACAGCCTATTCTGCTGCCCGAGGTGAGATTCATCCAGAAGGTTGCGGCGGCATCGTCCAGATGATGTCCGAGTGCAAGGCGAGTGCAGCCCGCCTCGAGCGCCATGTTGTGCAGGATACCGCGGCGCATTCGTGCGCAGAGCGAACAGGGATTTGACTCGGCGCGCTCTTCAAATATAATTTCGCCCAGTCGTGAGCGTTTGATGATCACAGGAACGTCGAGTGTGCGGCATAATTCGAGAACAGGGGTGTAGTCGTTTTCGATACCGCCGAAACAGGGGTCGAGACAGAGCGCGGTCAGCTCGAAATGCGACGGATGAAAATCCCTGAGCGCCGCCATGAGCCTGAGCAGCATCATCGAATCCTTGCCGCCCGAAACACCTACAGCGATTTTTTCATTTTGTCCTAGCATGTTGTATTTATCCGCAGCGGCTCTGGTTTTAGCAAGCAGCTTTTTCATCGGGCAGACCTCCAAAAGATAAGCAGTGATATAATAATTATAATGTGTAGGAGCGATATGTCAACGCAAAAAAATAATATATAAAAAATAATTTGAAATTTTTATCAAAAAATATATCACATTTAAGGCTTTATATGGTATAATTAATTGAATGTTTATGTGATTTTGAGGAGGGATTTTTGTGAACCTGCAGGTTGTGTATGCATCGGACGATAATTATGCCCCGTATATGGGCATAAGCATGTATTCACTGCTGGTAAATAACCATGCGCATTTTGACAGAATTCATGTGCATGTGCTCGATAACGGCATTGGTAAGAAAAATCGCTCGCGGCTTAATAAGCAGATCTCAAAATTTAGCTCTGCCGAAATTTCCTTTCACGACATTTCACAGAAGATAAACGAGATCAAACCTAAGCATGAGACCGGTTGGTCCGCTTCTATCTTCGGGCGGTATTTTATTGATGACATAACCGAAGAGGGCGCAGACCGACTGCTTTAT
>JBGUUF010000024.1:0-4521 GCA_045133435.1 Acutalibacteraceae bacterium | reverse complement strand
GTTGATTTAAGCTTTCTATGTACTGTGTTTGCTCTGCAGGATTCGCAATACATTTTCTTAAAATAATTACCTTTTTCATCGGTATCCAGCTGAATTCCTTTTTCCTGTCTCCAAACTTGCCAGGTTTTTGCCTGTCCGCTGATCAATTCACATTTTGTACAGTGCCACTTGCAGTCTGACATTGTTTCAAAATCTTTGTACTGGTTACTGCCTTCCTTAAACGGATTCATACTCTTACCACCTTAATCTAAGATGGTATTATTCTAACATAAAAAAGATGACTTCACAATATTAAAGTCATCTTTTTATTAAGCAGTGTAAGTATTCTGTTGTTTTATCAGCCTTGTGGTTTCTGTTTTCTTCTTTGTCGGCGCGGAAGCGTTTGTAGTCTGTATCAAACATCGTGTATTCGCCGTACTGTTCCATAGTTTGCCTGATTACATCAAAAGGCATAAGACCTTCGTTATTGTAGCTTAAGAATATGTATTGGAAATCGGCGTTGCGAATAAGGTCGTCAAATTCCTCAACTACGGTTCGCGTTGAACAGTATTTGCTTTTTTGTGCCTGATACTCTCTTAATCCTGATTTTCCGTGAAGCTCGGGATAGTCGTATCGAGCGATGGTTTCGAGAACGTGATAATTAGTACAATACTGTCTTGCGTTATAGGGAGGGTCAAGATAGAGGATATCGCCGTTGATTCTGTGAATCAAAGAGTTAACATCTTCGTTGAACACCTCGTTATTATTGTTTCCGCCAATAACGGGAAGAAGCTCAAGCTTGAATTCCTTAGCCGCGGACTTCTTTACCTTCTTGAGAAACGCTCCGTAGACCGACGCTGTATTAGCGTACTTGTCGATTGAGTTTATGAGGCTTGCAAGCAGGTAGTAATACTGAGCTTCGTCTATCTTGCCGCAGTTTTTTAATCTTTCAAGTTCAATGCGAATTGAATCGCATTTCATTCCGTTTTCGTCTGTAAAGTACATTCTGCCGCTGCCGGAGCCTTGGCAGTAGTTTTTATACACAAAGCCCTCTGTTCCCTTTAACGCGTTCAGGTAATCAACCTGCTCGGCTTTAATCGGAGGATTATTGCCGATAAGGTGTCTGTTCAATACATAGCTGTAATACTGAATGTCGTTAGCAATGATGTTATACCCTTTTTGTTTGAAGGTGCTGCCGACAACGCCTGTTCCTGCAAATAAATCCGCAAATGTACGGTTACCTGCATTTTCGCCGACAACAGATGCAATAGCTGCTGTCAAGAAGTCCATCAGGGAATACTTAGAACCTATGTAATTCACAATCTCACCTCGCTTTCAAGCTGATTATAGCATAAAGCTAATTATTTATCCACTAAATCAGAAAACTTTTTCAAAAGAAATATTCTCGTCAATTTCAAACCCGATATACTCTATTGGATTAACTGTAATATGATTTGCTGTTTCATATTCAAACTCAGCACAACAGTTTTCAAAAACATCTATATCTCTTTGCCTTTGAAATGTACTTGCAATCACAATTGGAGCAATGGTTATCTCTTTATTCTGATACAACGGACACAGATATTCAACAACCCAATCTATATACCACGGCAACTGATTAGTGATGATCTCGGCATAAGGCTTTTCGTCCTTTAACTCAATGATATTAATATGTATTTTAGCATCATCTTCCTGCATAGTAAGAATGTCAATTCTCTGCATTCCAACACCACAAGACACTTCATTGCCTATCCAGATCGGAGAATGGATTTCATCTGCATTAATGAACGAATGAAGAGGATCGCTGTCAAAATTCTGAACAATATATGCCTGAAGATGTGATTCAAATGCATAACGTTTTTGAGCTTTAAAGATTAATGTGCCCTCCCCGAAAAAACAGACAAAAAACGTACGTGAAAAACCGAATGAAAAGAATGACAAATGTGATATAAAGTTGCTCTGTGAGAGCGCATTTATTCCACGGTTCGCTTGACAATGAGCCTCTGAAAGTATAATTTCAGGCACGGTGGCGCGGAGGTACGCGCTTTGGCAGGATAAGCCTATCATACTTTCTCACTCATTGTCAAGCGACTTTCGCGGCATAAACGCTGCGAAGGTGTTCCTCGAATTCTCTCGGTGACATCCAACCGATACCCGAATGGGGACGGATGGCGTTGTAGTATGTTTCGATATAGGCGAAAATATCCGCTTGCGCCTCTGCGCGAGTTTTGTAATGTTTGTGGTGTACAAGCTCATTTTTGAGACAGCTGAAGAAGTTTTCGGCGACGGCGTTGTCGTATGTGTCGCCTTTGCGTGACATGCTTTGCGTTATGCCGAACGCGGCAAGCGCTTCGCGGTATTTGTTGGACGCGTACTGAACGCCCCTGTCGCTGTGAAAAATCAGCTCGCCGTCGGGCTTCTGCCTGTTGTACGCCATTGAGAGGGCGGCTACAACAAGGTTGGCGTCAATACGTTCCGAAAAAGCATAGCCGACGATTTTCTTGGTGCACAAATCCTTGACGGTGGCGAGATACAGCCAGCCTTCATCGGTTCGGATATAGGTGATATCGCCTACCCACTTGGAATTGGGTATATCGGCGAAAAAGTCACGTTTTAAGAGGTTTTCGCAGATAGGATAACTATGATTTGAGTTGGTGGTGGACTTGTAGGAGTTTTTGCGGATGGAGTGGATATTGTATTTTTTCATAAGTCTGTGAATGCGATTGCGTGAACAGCGCATTTGCTTCTTCAGCGTGTGATAAATGCTATCCAGACCCATAGCCGGATACTGTTGATGCAAGGTGATAATTGCGCACAGCAGTACCTGTTCCTCGCGTTCGCGTTTGGAAATACCGCGAAGCTTCCAAGCGTAATAGCCGCTCCGATCAATATCGAGCAAACGGCATAGCTTATCTACAGAGAATTTGGAGCGGTAAGCATCGACAAAACGATACTTGTCCTCTATGGTTGTGAAAGTATGCCGACGGATTTTTTTAAGATTTCGATGACCTCGTCTTTCTCAGCTAACTGCTTGCGAAGTTTTTTAATCTCAGCTTCAAGCTCCTTTTGACGGCTGTCGGCGCGGTGCTGTTTGGCAACCTCGGAAGGCTTGTAGCCGGAGGCGTTCAGCCATGAACGCAGCGTATCAGGACATATGCCGAGATCCTTAGCGGCAGTTTTGAGGGGCATACCTTTTTCTGTGACCAGAGAGCCATTGCTCCTTTTTTGAATTCTTCATCATAGCGCGGCGGTGCGCTTCCCTTTTTGTTAGACATGATTTTCTCTCCTTTAATTTTTTGCTTCCATTCCATTTTACCACATTTTTTTCTGTCTATCAATTCGGGGAAGGGGGCAGTACTCAGTCTGATTTGGATTGGATAAAGGATTTCCATAACAGACTTCTCACGCAACAAGACCTTTTGGCGAAGGCTCGCAGGGTTATACAAGAATCCCAAATTCAAAAGCAGCAACAGCAGGCAAAAACCATTGCAGCGGCTGCGCCGAGGTATGGCGCTAACGTATTCGGTTCGTCAAGCAGACTTCGCAAATCTTGGATCTTGATTGCGGTTATAGCGGCATTAGCGATAATAATCGGACTATTGATTTGGTTTGCAAATGGTGGGGCAAAATAAAACAAGTATTATTGTGACTGTTGTTTTTGTGTATATTTATGATAAATTATTTACTTTTTGTATTTTGGAATATTGACAATTTATGCATAATTAACTATAATTTAATAAGGATGGGATTATTTCTTGACAAATAATTATTTTTCAGTATAATAACATTAGGTTGTATCATACCAAGAACAATCAGGTTACTATGATAAGGTAGTATACCGCAAAGCTCTAACACCTCATCTTCGGATGGGGTGTTATCTTTTTTAGGAGGTTATTATGAAGTATATTATCGGTTTGGATATGGGTATTTCCTCTGTTGGATTTGCGACTATGATGTTAAATGAGAAGGATGAGCCATGTCGTATTATGCATATGGGTTCCAGAATATTTGAAGCAGCTGAACATCCGAAGGACGGCTCTTCGTTAGCAGCTCCGCGAAGAGAGAACCGCAGTATGCGCCGAAGGTTAAGAAGGAAATGCCATAGGAAGGAGCGAATCAAAAATTTAATAGTTTCCAATAATTTATTGACCGCAGATGAGATTGATACAATATACAACAGCGGAAAAGATTTGACGGATATCTATCAAATCAGAGCAGAATCATTGGACAGGAAGCTGAATACCGAAGAGTTTGTTCGTCTGCTCATTCATTTGTCTCAAAGGAGAGGATTCAAATCCAATCGAAAAGTGGATGCAAAAGAAAAGGGTTCTGAAGCAGGCAAGCTTCTTTCTGCTGTCAATAGCAACAAAGAACTGATGACTGAGAAGAACTATCGCACCATTGGCGAAATGTTATATAAGGACGATAAATTTGCGGTATTTAAGCGCAATAAAGCGGATGATTATACCAATACTTTTGCGCGGGCGGAATATGAAGAGGAGATTAGGAAAGTTTTCAGTGCACAACAGGAGTATGGCAATC
>JBGUUF010000023.1:0-3987 GCA_045133435.1 Acutalibacteraceae bacterium | reverse complement strand
GGTGGCGCTCTACCAGATGAGCTACATCCGCATTTAATTGGTGCCTCCGGACGGAATCGAACCATCGACACGGGGATTTTCAGTCCCCTGCTCTACCGACTGAGCTACAGAGGCAAAAAGTGTGGCGACCCGGAACGGGCTCGAACCGTCGACCTCTAGCGTGACAGGCTAGCGTTCTAACCAACTGAACTACCGGGCCACACATTGGTGGGAACAACAGGGCTCGAACCTGTGACCCTCTGCTTGTAAGGCAGATGCTCTCCCAGCTGAGCTATGCTCCCAGGGAATATAAAAGCTGTGAGTAGCAGACAGCTTTTTGGAGGCACCACCCAGAATCGACCTGGGGAATAACGATTTTGCAGACCGTGGCCTTACCGCTTGGCTATGGTGCCTTATAATGGAGCGGAATACGAGGCTCGAACTCGCTACCTCCACCTTGGCAAGGTGGCGCTCTACCAGATGAGCTAATTCCGCATAAATGGTGCCTCCGATCGGAATCGAACCAATGACACGGGGATTTTCAGTCCCCTGCTCTACCGACTGAGCTACAGAGGCAAAAGTGTGGCGACCCGGAACGGGCTCGAACCGTCGACCTCTAGCGTGACAGGCTAGCGTTCTAACCAGCTGAACTACCGGGCCACACATTGGTGGGAACAACAGGGCTCGAACCTGTGACCCTCTGCTTGTAAGGCAGATGCTCTCCCAGCTGAGCTATGCTCCCATTTACATCGCTTCACACGAATTACAAAACGTAATCAATTGCTTGATTTATCCGATTTGTTTTCCGCGTTGCTCTCAGCGACGTGTTATATATTACACCATCCGACCTCAAATGTCAAGTGTTTTTTTTAATTTTTTTCATTTTTTTTGGATTTTCTTCTTCGACAGCTTGCAAAGCCCTAAAATCGGAAACTTTTCATAACACATCAATTATTAAATCTTATGTGTTTTATCAATTATATAATGGTCCTCCAAGTTTTGACAATTCTTCATTTAAACGATTAATATGCTCCTGCTCCTCATTTGCCATTCGCTCTTTTTCTGAAAGTTTTGATTTTAAATATTTATATTCACGCGAATCAATCGGCAGTTTTTTAAGCTTTTTTTCATTTTCATGAATATATCTTTTTTTATTGTTGTATGAATCTGTATGGCTACACAACTCTCTTGTTAAAGCTCTACGTATAGTATGATTTTTCTTTAATATAAATTTATTCCGGTCTTTTTGAATATCAAAATAAAAGCAACAGTATTTTGCAGTATCATTATCTTGATTAAATCCTTTTGGCTTTTTAAGATGCTTACAATTCCCCTTATAACTGTAAGCACAATCATTACAAACTCGTTGACATTGTAATGATTTCCTGTAATATTTACATTTAAATTCTTTACAAAGACCATCACCGCCACTATTCCACAAGCGACAAAATCCAGAACTTAAAATATAATTTGGACAGTCATATGCTACTTTTTTCCTAATGCTTGGAGCTTCATTTTCAACAGCATATTTATATCGACTAGTTTCAACATGAAACGGCGACTATGCATTTTTCCTTGTCTTCCCATCTTTTTCACCACCTGTCGCAATAATTATATCAAGTTTAACAAAATATTTCAACTTAAGTCACATGAATATTACTACTTATTTGTTAATTGTTTGTAAATTATTTGTAAAATTCAGCGATATTTCCGCTTTCAATTTATTATATGAATATCAACGACAAACTGACACACAAAAACGGTCACGGGCATAAATTTCTGCCTGTGACCGTTTTTTTAAATTACTTCTTTTGTCTCTGAATTTCTTCCTGCATCGCCGCAAGCTCGTTCAAACGCTCCTGCGTGATGTAGTATTTTTTGTTGCAGAAATGGCAGAGGACCTCCGCCTTGCCGCTCTCATCAGCCAAGCCGCGAATCTCGTCCGGCTGCATCGTCATAAATGCACGCTCTACTCGCTCAGTCGAGCAATCGCAGCGATACTCGACCTCCTGGCTGTCGAATATCTCCAGCTCAAAGCCGGGCAGCGTTCTCTCAAGGATCTGCTCGGGTGTGTTGCCCTCAAGCAGCATCTGTGTCACAGGCGGCATCGTCTTGAGCATTTCCTCAAGCTTTTCGATTTCTCTGTGGTCTGCCGCAGGGAGAAGCTGAATGAGCAGTCCGCCCGCCTTATCGACCTTCCACAGCTTGTCAAAATGCACACCTATGCAGAAGATGGTCGGCACCTGCTCGCTTATCGCGTAATATGCCGTCAGATCCTCCGCAACTTCGCCCGTGACGATAGGTGTCTGTGTGCAGTAAGGCTGACCGTAGCCGTAATCCTTGATCACCGACACGGTGCCGTCCTTGCCTATCGCGCCCGAAACATCGAGCTGTCCCTTTGCATTCGGCATGATAAGCAGACCTGCCTCCTGAGCGTAGCCGCGCACGTTGCCCTTGCTGTCCGACACGGCGATCAGCGAACCCGCAGGACCGCCGCCGTTCATACGCAAAGTGATCGAAGCGTTATCCTCCTTCAATTTGTTGCCCATGATCGAAGCACCCGTCAGCAGTCTGCCGAGCGCGGAGGTGATAACAGGCGTCGTGCCGTGAAGCTCGTGCGCCTTTTTGACTATATCTGTTGAATCTATCGCCGCGGCCATGACCAAACCATCGGTCGTGATACATCTTACTAACTTGCTCATAACTTAATAACCTTCCTTATTTATGCCTTGCCCGCCACAAATACAATGCGCTCGCTCTTATCGTGCGGCGGTTCAAGCGTCATTTCGTCGTATGCGGCTAGAATTTTCAGCCCCACACTTCGTAGCATTTCCTCGGTGTCGGCATATGAATAGGCTGTCTCGGAAAAATCCTCGCAGTACCGCTCATAACTGCCGTCCTCCTGCTCCTCGAAAAAATCGAGGGCGATATTCACCCTGCCGCTGCCCTCGTAATCATTCTGCCAGACGCAGTAGACGCTGTCATTCTCGTAGACAAACGTGTTGCTGCCGAGAATTTTCTCGTGCTTGTAGAGGGTATTCATATCGAACACAAAAACGCCGTCAGGCTCCATAAAAAGAGCCACGCGGCTCAATGCACGGCACAGCTCTTCCCTGCTCTCTATGTGATTCAGACTGTCCAGCGTGCAGACGAACGCGTCGATAGTGCCGTACATATCCAGCTCCTGCATACTCTGGCACAGGTACAATATACTGCCGTCAGACTTCTCGCGCGCCTTCCACAGCATATCCTCGGATATATCCACGCCGATGACATCATAGCCCATTACGGCGAATTCCACCGTCATACTGCCCGTGCCGCACGCCAAGTCAACCAGCAGATTTGCGTTCGGCTTGTGCGCCTTGATAAGCCTGTCTATGTATTCCGCGCGCTCGCGATAGCCGACATTCTGCGTGAGACTGTCGTAATATTCCGCAAATGCCTCGTAGCTCATTGTTCGCTGTGACCCTCACCGTCAGAATTCTGCGGCTGGTCGTCCGACTCATCCTCCGCCATTCTGGCAAACACGAGGTCGTAGCCGTCACAGCCGTAATTCAGCGAGCGATTAACGCGGCTTATGGTGGCAGTGCTTGCACCTGTTTGAGCGACAATATCGCTGTAAACATGGTGGTCGCGGAGCATTTTTGCCACGACAGCGCGCTGAGACATCGCCTTTATCTCGGAGACGGTGCACAAGTCCTCAAAAAAGTTGTAGCATTCTTCTATTGTTTCGAGCTTGAGAATTCCCTTAAAGAGGAAATCCAGATTCTCGTCATGTAATTTATTGTTACTGCTCATAGCTGTTACCTCTGATTTTATAGCATTAAATCATTAATATTTTAACACACTATCTCGCGAATGTAAAGCATTTTTACAGCGAATTTAAGGTCACAAAATATATATTCAAACGGCGGTTATGCCGCTTTATAGACGCTATTCATTTTTTTGTTATTCACTAACAGCCTCATCATCCGACATACATTCGGTGATCAACGCCCGAAGCTCCTC
>JBGUUF010000022.1:0-1078 GCA_045133435.1 Acutalibacteraceae bacterium | reverse complement strand
TGGATATTATCCATGTGCACAGTCCGTTTACGGCGGCGCTTATCGCGCGAAATGTGAACACTCGTCATAAGATTCCCGTTATTATGACCTATCACACGCGATTTGCCAGCGAGTTTGAATTCACCCTCAAGCGCAAGGCACTCTGCAAGGTCGCCTCGGAGTTCGTGGTGAGTAATTTCAATTATGCCGACGAGGTCTGGACGGTGAGCAAAGGTGCGGCGGATTCGCTGCGTGAAATGGGTTACACAGGCGAGACGCGAGTTATGGTAAACGGCGCGGACATCAGTCTGGAGCCGGCTTCTGATGAAATAATGCGCAGGGTTCAGGCGGAGACTGCCATCTCCTCCAACGAGCTTGTATTTATGTATTGCGGCAGAATGCAGTGGTATAAGAATATCAAGCTGATCATCGACGCGCTGCACAAGGTCAAAGAGCACGGCATAAGATTTAAAATGATATTTGTCGGCGGCGGTCCCGAAAAAGACGAAATGGTGGATTACACCCGCAAAATCGGACTATCCACGTCGGTCATCTTCACAGGACCGATACATGACCGCGAGCTGCTTAAGGGATACTTCACCCGCGCTGACCTCTTCCTCTTCCCCTCTACATATGACACGGCGGGGCTTGTGGTGATGGAGGCGGCTGCCTGCCGCACACCGAGCGTGCTGGTCAAGGGAAGCTGTGCCTCCGAGATAGTCACCGACGGGCGCAACGGATTTATTTCGGACGAAAATCCCGATGCATTTGCCGCGGCGATAATTGACGCGATAACCGACAAAGAGCATTTGGCACAGACGGGTGAATTAGCGTCACAGGAAGTCTATCTCTCATGGGACGATGCGGTGGCGAGAGCCTACAAGCGCTATGAGGAAATTTATGACGACTGGCGCGCATTCAAGGGCATACGCCGCAACAGCATCCTTCGCTCAGACAATGATATGTAAAATTAAAAACAGCTTCCGAAGAAATATTCTTCTACGGAAGCTGTTTTTTGGTCTTAGAGCCTGTTTAGTATCTCGGCGTGCGTGGATTGCGCTGTCAGATTTTGTGCCAAATATAGGGAATTTCTCGCAGC
>JBGUUF010000021.1:0-7790 GCA_045133435.1 Acutalibacteraceae bacterium | reverse complement strand
AAAAAGTTTAACAAAAAATGATTTTGAGATTGAAAAAACGATAATTTACAAAAAATACCATTTTTTCTTTATCTAAACTTAACAAAAAGATTGGCTTGAATATATTTGGTTTTACCAAAAATTGTGATAATTATAATATTTGATTGCATTTTTTTGTTTATGATGATATAATTCTAGTATCTAAATATCACAAGATTTGTTTGATGTGATTTGAAACTGTAAAAATACACAAAAGTTTTTAAGTATATCCGAGGCTAGAAGGAGGACGTATTTTTTTATGAGTTCAAATATCAGAATAGAAAAACGTGCACATAAAGTATACAAGCGTTTTCGTCGCAATAAGAAAAGCATACGAGTCGTTGCTTTGGGTCTTGCGGCGATTATGGTGCTGTCCATTTTCAGCGCGAATCTTGTTTCTATAGTCGATTTGCTGACGGTCGGTGCCGCCACATATGACGAGACTGATACCTACACCGCAAATCTGACACTTTATGATTATTATACCGATGCTAATCTGGGATATGGCTCAATAAGCGACGGTACACATAATCGCGTGTTCAATACGGCTCTCCATGATGCGGGATATTCCTCGAAGTGCGAGGACGATACACATTCATGGGATGGTCAAAACCTTAAATATTTCCCGCTTTATCTCGGTCTGCAATATCCGCCGAATAATGCCCCCGGCATTATGAATGACGAGTCGTATAACTACAGCATGACCGCTAACTCCGAGGGTAATTCAAGCTCGTCCGGTGCGGCGTTGGGACTGGTTGACGACCGTCTCAGCAACGGCGTGCTTACGCAGGGTGACGGTACAGTAACACTCCCTTATTTTGATGGTGAGTTCCTCAATACCCCGATAACTAAGCTGCTCAGTTCAACCTCACAAAGTGAGTTCGGCGTGTCCTCTACTTCTACCCAAACATTGGGTAAGATGGCATCGGGATATAAATTTAACTTCATTAAAAATTCCGACGGCTATTATGAATATAACAGCACATCTCACTCGACTGTATACAATTCTACATCTAAAACCTTTACCGCTTCGACCGGCACTACTTATACGGTAGTTGACAGTAAGAGCAAATCCGGTTTCTTCCCGTGGGACGTTATATCCGGTAAAAGAAATGGCGCGGCAGCTACAAACTATGGCTACGGTGCGAAATTTGAGATCCCGTTCACAATGTCATCTTCCGGTAAGATCGTTGATATGGATGCAGGTGCAGCCACTACAAGCGATATTACATTCAACTTTAGGGGTGACGATGACGTTTGGGTTTTCATTGATGATTATCTCGTTCTCGACGTTGGCGGTGCTCACGGTGCGGTTTCGGGTTCCATCAATTTTGGTACTAAGACGGCGAAAACTGATATAGTCAAAAGCTGTAGCATGTATCATCACACCGATGGTTGTTCTGTGAATACCAGCGGCTCCACCACGGATATTTCTGCCACACTCAATGCATTGGGACTTTATGATGACCCGACTAAGGAACACAAGATCACTGTTTACTACATCGAGCGCGGCGAATTGGAATCCAACTGCATGATAACATTTAACTTCCAGATCGCAGACAGCCTTTCCGTTTCCAATAATCTTGACACCAGCAATGTAAACGATTTCTTTGTAAACGATACTGTTAAGGCTGCAAATCAGGAAGGTATCGAATACGTTATCGCTTCCAACGGCGGTACCTCCAGTCTTCTCAGCCCTGACGCAGGCAAGGAAACAGATTCAGAGGCAGTAATACCAAGTTATTGCACTCTTACCTTTAATACAGGCAATCCGCAGTACGGTGCATCTCCTGCCGTAACAGCCAAGGTAGGCACTCGTGTGAAGCTGCCATCGGGATATTCGTTCAACAGACCGGGATATTATTTGGTGGGCTGGAGTCTGAATTCTGATGGCTCGGGAACTGTCTATAATTCATATGACGTGGCGGCGGCTGATGCGAATACGACCAAGGCGTTTTACGCTGTATGGGCGAAAAAGAAGATTTCGCTGGACGAGGTTCCGCAACCGTTGCTCATTTTCATCAACGGCTTCACCGTAAATCACGGCGACCCGTACAGTGATTATCCGAAGGATACCAGCACGACAAATAAGACTCTTGTAAACTACACCAAGAAAAACGGCGAAGTTTTAGCTTATTATCAGACCTCCAGCAATGCACAGTATCCGCGTGATGCTAAAAGTTCTTACACTGCCGGCGGCGGTCTTTCAATGGCAAATGACTATTCCGAAAATCTCAAGATGTATCCCGGCTATTTGTATGTACTGGATAACTCCGATTGGGTCATTACCCGATACAATACAGATGCAACATCGTATGACGATGATATGACCACTGCAATGAATACTTTCGTTAATAATTACTTTGCGCTGTACAAAAAACTTTGCGAAGTAAGAACGGAAGCTGTCAATACAGGCGATGAAACACTTGCAACAGCTTATAAGACGGCATTGAATGTCTATCTCACTGCGATAAGCAGCTCTGTAGTTACCCAGCAGCTTACCAATCTTCAGACAGCACTGGACAGCGTTTCTTATGAGCACGAGTATGCTTTCTCGTCAGCTACAACTAAGCTGTATATTTATTCTGAAACTGCGCTCACGGGCAGTGTGACTATCACAAACAATCAGGGACTTTCCGGCAATACATTTACAGTCAGAGCCGCGACAAGCTCTGAACTTCCCTCGAGCGTCAGCACGGGCAACTATTATGTTGTCGAGGTGCCGACATATATTGTAGACACCAAGAAGGACTCGGATGGCACTGTGGTCAGCACGGAAAATATAGACCCCGTGCTCTCGTTCTCGCTGAATTCAGGCGCGATCCTTGAATCCACCACAGTTTCGGCGGCAAAGGGCAGTACAACAACTGACTATCCCTGTTATTACCCGACAAACGACCGCTGGAAGGGCATTGAGGATCCTGATGAAACCTATGCATACAGCAGTGCAACCAAGATTCTCTGGCTGTATTCATCCAGCGGAGCACCGTCAAATGTCACATATTCCGACCCGTATGGTAAGCTGGCAAACGGCACGGTTACTCCTAAGCTTGATTCAGTAAGCAGATACTATTATATGGAAGTTCCCTCAACTGTTATAAAGACAAGTGGCTCGACGACGGAATCTCAGTCGGTAAAGCTGTCATTTACTTTGAACGGTGAAGCTGTCAATACAACAGTATCAGCGGCAAGCTACACAGCTTCATGCTATTTCCAAAATTGTGGCGGTGTAAATGATGGTTGGTATAAATTGGTTACAGTTGCTACTGATATATCAAGCTATTCATCTTTTTATGCCTTTAACAGCTATGGTAATATTTATCCCAGCAGTGATTACTCTTGGAATTCTCCATGCGGAATGACTACACAGACATTCTCAGGGCAAAATTCAATAAAATACTACTATCTGCCTTATAATGCCAATATAAAGATCCAGTTTAATCAAATTAACAGTATGACATGGACTTTGGCAAATGGTGATTATATGTATGGTGATTCAACCACCTGGAATGAGGCAATTGCCACTACCGGAAACTGGTACAGAATGTATCCATACACCGCCACATCAAAAGCAAGCACGCTCAAAGCCAGTGCTGCTGCATTGGTGGCTCAGGCTACTGTGATCGAAGATGAGATTCTTCCCGATGACAGTGCGGTGGATGACGAAGAAGATACTTCCGCAGAACAGGAAACTCAGGAATCCGCACAGTCCGATGATACTGCTGACAGCGGGGATGAATCCGCTCAGACCTCATCTGATGACACTCAGCTTGCAGCTTCGGGCGATGGCGATACTGAGGGTCAGTTTATGGGCACATCGGGCACATATGCCTACGCAAGCAAGACGAACTTCAAGCTCTATGATTCAGCTTTTGCAAGATCATCAACAAGCGAGCAGAACTTCGTTATCCGCCAGACTAAGGCTAGCGGCGACGGCGCATTCAACCTGATGTTCGGTCAGACTGCGACATTCACCTATCAGTTTAGAAGAAAGTCCGGCTTGAAGGTCGCTCAGACAGGTTCTTCCTATCATTATGCACCTGACACTACCAACACTGTACTTTCTGCAAACGCCGATAAGACATTGTCAAGTGCAAATGCCGAAAACGGTGCGCTTTACAACAGATACAGCACTAAGTGGGTCGTCAAGGATGATGTAAACGGTTATCTTATCCGCGGCACATATAATTCCGATGGCTCAATTGCAACTCAGTCAAACAACTACAGTGCATATCCCACGAGCACAAGCGGCATTATAGCTAAGAATTCAACAGCACAGAGCAATGCGATGACTAAATCATCTGATCCGGCTCTGTACGTTGACAATATTTATGAAGCAGCCGACGCAAACACAGGTATCCATCTGACTGTGGAATATGTGAATACAGTTTTGACAGGCGACCTTTCGCTCACCAAAAAGCTGACGACTGCAGCCATCAGAGAGATAGAAAAATACCGCACTCAGCAGAAGGCTGAAAATCCGAGCATAGCTGACAGTGACCTTTACAATCCTAAGTTCGCTTTCCAGATCACATTCTCGGACTATTTCGGTGGATATACCGACGACAGCGGAGTTTCAACCCATTCTGAAGTTTACAACGGCACATATTATCTCAATGGCACAGCGTGTACCGATTATCAAACTGTCGCAGGCGTTGATAATTGTATCGTATTTACCTACGAGGATATCATTGACGATACGACTATTGAGATCAAAGATATTCCTGTCGATACCAAGTTTGAAATCGTGGAAATTATCCCCGATAAAACAGACGATGACGAGCCGGGCTTCCAGCTCAATACTATCGTTCAGACTGTCGACGGCGAAACAGATACCGGCAATGCGACCATCAGCGTGTCCGAGCAGAAGATCACAGGCGAGATAACATCTCAGACACTCACATCTTCCGCTGTCGAGGATACGTCCACTGTTGGCGTGGTCAACTCCGGCGCACTCGCTCAGTATTACAGCGTAGATACCGATAAGAGCAGCTTTGATGTCGTATTCACCAACGACCTCAACGGCGCATATATCAAGATCGTCAAGACTATCAATGAGCTTTATTACGGTAAAAACGATAGTCCAAATGAAGTGCTTGCAAAAATTAATGAAAACATCACCGACTTTGCAAACGACGGTATTACCTTGATTCCCGGTGCCACGACAAGCAAGGTTGACCCGAACGGCTATCAGGACGGAACCGACGCGGAGCAGACGTTTATTTTCAGAATACGCGAATACTCCAACAGCTCGTTCCTTGAGTCTGCCTTAGTCAATACGTTCTACGAAACTATCAGTTTCGGCAACGACGACACCAGCTTTACCAAGAGTGTTCTGATTCAGGCTGACCCGACTAAGTATTATCTGATCGATGAAGTCGAGGATTGGTCGTGGAAGTATGATTTGAATTCTGTCACGCTCCTTGCCACAACTTCGGTAACTTCTCCGTTCAACGGAGTTATAAGCGGAAAGACGGCTAAGATCCACGACTTCGGTCAAACCGTTTCTTTCAACGGCTCGGATTACACTCATTCTGATCAGGTCACATTCACAAACAATAAAAAGACCGATGATACAGAGGACATTGAGGGCGATACATCAGTCATGGTGAATATCATCCGCAAGGCTTCCTGATCCGATTAACTGCCACTATATTGAATTCTGGAGGAATCGGATAAAATGATTAAATTTATAAGAAATGTAATTAACGCAGTTATTTCTTTGGTAGTTGTTTTGCTCCTGGCAGTGTTCCTGCTGCCGCGAGCATTCGGCTATCAGCCCTACATGGTGGTAAGTGCGTCAATGCAGCAGTCGTTCCCCGTGGGCAGCCTGATATTTGTCAGGGATGCTCAGCCGGAGGAGATACAGGTAGGCGACCCGATCACATTCACATCGGGAACGCTCACGATCACGCATCGAGTGGTAGGCATTGACTATGAAAATCGCGTTTTTACCACCAAGGGAGACAATAATAATGTCTCGGAAACCATACCTTTTGACAGCTTGAAGGGTAAGGCGCTGAACTTCTCTCTGCCTTATCTCGGATATTTCTCGTCATGGTTCATTACCATGCAGGGCAGGATCACGGTCATTGTCGTTATCGCGTGTATGGCGCTGCTTAGTCTGGTGCTCGGCAAGCTGGACGAGTGCGACGATGATGAAGATATTGAGATGAAAGAGGGTGAAGCGAATGAGCAGTAAATCAAAATCACTAACCAAAGACAGACTTACACTTATATTGGCAACATTGTCTATCCTGCTCGTATCTGTTGCCGGTGTAATGGCAGTGCGTGCTTATCTTTTGGCGAAGTCAAATGAAAAGATAAATGAATTTTCGCCGATGACTTATACCGATACGGAGATTCAGGAAGTGACCGGTGATGAGTACCAACTGAGTGCCACAAGCACGATTGATAAGGATGCAGTGGTCCATAACCCCGAAGGTGTGCAGAAAAAGCCAGTATATGTCCGTGTGGCGGTAGTTTGCAAGGTGTATGACGAAGCCGGAATAAATGTTTCCTACAAGTATAACTGTCAGGCTTCTTTCACTATTGACGATACCACATGGCAGTCTATCGACGGTTTTTACTACTACAAATCCGCACTTCTGCCGGGAGCTTCTACCACTAATCTCTTTAATTCAGATGTCACTATCAGCAATACGACCGATATTCCGTCAAATTACACGATAAAGCTCGACGTAATTTCGGATACCGTGCAGGCTGTGGAAACCGATTCGTCAAAGTGGACAAAAGATGACCTTGACCCGGTTTTAGCTAACGATGCATGGGGTGTCACAGGCACGATAGACTCGACAGATGCTTCAAGAGAGAAGATCTCATGGTCCTGACAGGTTACATTTACAAGCAATAAACGTACAGTTTAAGCGGAGATGTGTTACCGCTTGAATATAAAAAAATTAGGAGGATTTTTCTATGAAATTAAAGAAAATCAAAAACACACTTCTTGTAGTGCTGACTTTGGCTCTCGTTTCAGTAGCTTCAGTGGCAATTACGTACGCACTTGTTGAGAGTTCATTGGGCTCTGCAGAAAACACCTTTACCAATGAAGAAATCTCTGTTCAGCTTTCCGAGGTCGCGTGGGATCGTGAAAAGGGACCGAATGATGATGATACAGATGTTCCGGAAGACGGAAAAAACGGTAAGGCTATGGCTCAGTCTTACAGCGCAGGTCAGTCTATCCCCAAGAACCCTAAGCTCTCAAACATCTCCGATACTTCAACCAATAACACAGATCCTAAGGAATGGGTTGCAATAAAGGCAACTTACTCCGCTACTGTCAAAGTTGACGGCACATCTACAACATATACCTACTCAAATTATTCCGACTTTTTGAAGGCAACAGGCGCACAGGTCCACAGCAAAGTTACAAGCGCTAACGGCTTTAACACTACAGATTGGGAAGCTAATGCAACAAATACTGTCTTCTATTACAAAGAAAAGCTGGACAATCGTGGCAGCACAAATACATTGTTTGACACTGTAGAAATGCAGGCGCTCGCAACAGAAAACGGTAAGTATGTAACTTATGATGCTTCCGGCAATAAGGTCCTTGCAGATTCTCTCCCGTCATTTGAGATCAAGCTCGAAGGCTTTGCTGTTCAGGCTGAGGCTGTTGTGTATGCTACAGCTAAGGACGAACTTGACAAATTGATGTAATAATCGGTATTTTTCAAATAATAAATAAGTCTTAAGATATTATTTTATTCCTAAGGAGGATAAATATTATGAAAGAAAAGAAAAATAAAGGC
>JBGUUF010000020.1:0-3267 GCA_045133435.1 Acutalibacteraceae bacterium | reverse complement strand
TTGCGCCCGAAAGCCGAGAGGAAGACCTCAGTCTGAGAGGTGAGTCTGTCGATTATCTTTTCGGGGTGGAATACGGGAATACCTGGGCTTTTGAAGATATAATCAAAGCCCTCGAAGTCAATGCCGTCGATCTCGGTGTTGATAAAATCGCAGTTTGGATAAGCCGACATGTCTATCTGCTTGGCATCGGCAAGCGTCAGGTGCATATCGGGATAAAGGGCGCGGATGTAGCGGTAGGTCGAGATACCCTCGCGGCCCATGCCCCAGATAACGATGTTTTTATTCTCAATGAATGGGATGATATTTTTCACTGAAAGCTCATCTTCCTTTATTATTGTATAGAAATTTAAAATATTCTCAAATTATAAAAATTATAGCATTGCAAAATAATTTTGTCAACAAAACATATTTTTTTGCCAAAATTTGAGGCGAAATATGTAATTAATCATAATCGGATTTTTTTGTCGAAAAAAAAATAAAAAAATCTGTAAAAATATGCAAAATTTAATATTGACTTTTTTTTAATATCTGTTAATATTAATTTCGATGGCCTGATTTTGCATGATAGCAATTTCTGACATAATAAAAGAGTCTGCCGATGTGCGGATTCCCATAAAAGAATGAAAAAAACTAATACAGCAACAAAAAGGCAGCAATCCTTTGTGGACACACCGATTTACATCGGTTGGTGTATCCGTACTAATTAATATCGACTTTGTGAAGCATAATGCAGCTATAGAGCGTGTGATTTATGGGGTCGTTTTAATTTTTTATTTACTGCGATTTGCCTCGGCTTGGTAGCCGTGGTCTGCCGTGAGAGCGGCGGTCGGCTATGTCGGGCAGAAAGCAAAATTTCAGTAAAGGGGGATGTGTGCTAATGTCTGAAAACATCATTAGTCTTAAAAACATCTCGGTGTCGTTTGATGATGAGGTTATCCTCGATAAGCTGAACCTTGACATCAAGGACGGCGCTTTTGTGACGCTGCTGGGCCCCTCGGGGTGCGGCAAAACTACTACCCTCCGAATAATTGGCGGTTTTCAGGAACCGGACAGCGGAGATGTTTTTTTTGGTTCTGAGCGAATCAATGACCTGCCGGCTCATAAGCGTAAGCTGAACACCGTGTTTCAGCGTTATGCTCTTTTTCCTCACCTGAATGTATATGAAAATATCGCGTTCGGCATGAGAATCCAGAAAAAGAGTGAGGCGGAGATTAAGGCTAAGGTCAGTGAAATGCTTAAACTGGTTTCACTGGAAGGATTTGAGAAGAGAAGGACAGCCACCCTGTCGGGCGGTCAGCAGCAGCGTATCGCGATAGCCCGCGCGCTGGCAAATGACCCGAAGGTGCTGCTGCTGGATGAACCTCTGGGCGCTCTCGACCTCAAGCTGCGTAAAGAGATGCAGGTGGAGCTCAAGCGCATTCAAAGTCAGTTGGGCATCACGTTTATTTACGTCACCCACGACCAGGAGGAAGCTCTGTCTATGTCGGATACCATCGTGGTAATGAATCACGGCGTTATTCAGCAGATAGGCTCGCCCACGGATATTTATAACGAGCCTGAAAACGGCTTTGTTGCAGACTTCATCGGCGAAAGCAACATCGTTGACGGCATAATGCACGCCGACTGCGACGTTGAATTCTGCGGCGCGAGATTTGAGTGCGTGGACACAGGCTTTGCTAAGGATGAAGAGGTCGATGTCGTAGTTCGTCCCGAGGACGTTATAGTAGTGCCCAAGGAAGAAAGCGCTTTGAGAGGCACCGTAACTTCTGTAACATTCAAGGGCGTTCATTATGAAATGTATGTAAATGTTCCGGGTGAGGAGGAGGAATGGATAATCCAATCCACCGTCGCGCAGGAGCAGGGCAAGGAGATCGGCATGACCGTTACTCCCGAAAATATTCACATCATGAAGAAATATACAGGCGATTACGCCGGTGATGATGAATAACGGAGGGCGCACGAATGAAAAAAACTTCATGGCTTGCATCCCCGTTTATAGTGTGGATGGTGATATTCACACTCGTCCCGCTGGGCATGGTCTGCTGGTATGCATTTACCGACGGCTCGGGCGCATTTACACTTGAAAATATAAAAGCTATCGGAACATATTCCGATTATCTCATTGATTCGCTGTTCATGGGCGCGATCGCAACGGCGCTGTGCCTGCTGCTCGGCTACCCGGTGGCATATATCATGTCTAGAGCGAGCTGGGGCGCACAGCAGACGATGATGCTGATGCTCATGCTCCCGCAGTGGATGAATTTTCTGCTGAGAACATACTCATGGATGACGCTTCTGGAAAACAACGGTCTTATCAATAAATTTTTAGGAATTTTCGGAATAGGTCCGTTCCAAATGATAAATACAAAAGGCGCGATAATTCTCGGCATGGTCTACAACTTCCTGCCGTATATGATCCTGCCTATCTACTCCGTTATGGAAAAGATAAACGGCAGTCTGTTTGAGGCGGCAATGGATCTGGGCGCGAATAAGATCAACACATTCCGCCGCGTAGTGCTTCCGTTGAGCCTGCCGGGCGTGATTACAGGCATTACGATGGTGTTCGTGCCGTCGGTCAGCACCTTTGTAATTTCGCAGATGCTTGGCGGCGGACGCAATATGCTGATAGGCGACGTTATCGAGCGTCTGTTTGTCGGTGCGGCACCGAATTACAACGTAGGTGCGGCATTATCCCTTGTGCTTATGGTGCTTATTCTCATAAGCATGGCTGTTATGAAGAAATTTGATGACGGTGAAGAGACAGGGGGATTGATGATGTGAAAATACTTTCAAAGATTTACACGGCACTTATATTTATTTTTCTTTATGCACCTATCATCGTGCTTATCGTGTTTTCGTTCAACTCGACCAAGAGCCGTTCTGTGTGGAAGGGATTTTCGCTGAGATGGTATGAAAACCTCTTTAATGACGAAACCATCCTCGAAGCACTGTGGGTGTCGCTGGAGGTCGCCGTTATTGCGGCGGTGCTGGCGACGGTAATTGGCACAGCCGCGGCGGTCGGTCTTAAAAACATGAATAAAAGACTGCGTTCAGTGATGCTGACCTTTAACAACATCCCGATGGTCAATCCCGATATTGTCACGGGTATTTCGATGATGCTGCTCTTTGTGGCTATTTTTTCCGCGACAGGTCTGCTCAAGCCCGGCTTTGTCACACTGGTCATAGCGCACACGACTTTCTGCATACCGTATGTAATATTGTCGGTGCTGCCCAAGCTCAATCAGATGAATCCCAGCATATACGAAG
>JBGUUF010000019.1:0-2863 GCA_045133435.1 Acutalibacteraceae bacterium | reverse complement strand
GTTCAGCGCCATTACTACAAGCATCTCAAGGGCGAAGAGACATCCACCAACTCGGTCGCAACTCTCTTTGCATGGAGCGGCGCACTCAGAAAGCGCGGCGAGCTTGACAATACTCCCGATCTCTGCAAGTTTGCCGATAATCTCGAAAAAGCAACCATTCAGACCATTGAGGAAGGCGTAATGACAGGCGATCTCTATCTGCTCTCTACTCTCGAAAACAAAAAGAAAGTCAACACTGAGGAATTCCTCAAAGAGGTTGACAAGCGTCTCTCGGCTATGTATTGCTGATTATTGACGTGATATAAATTTTGTGTTATAATTATCGGCAGACTGCAAAATTTACCGCAGTCTGTCGATTTTTGTTTTGCAAAGGTGAGATTGAGAGTGGACCATTATAAAGAAAAAATGCAGCATGGATTCGGACATTTTCAGATATTTGTCAAGTGGAACATATGCGCTGTGATTACAGGTGTTGTGGTTGGGGGCGTAGCCACGGCATTTCATCATCTTATATCCTTTTCATCCAACGCATTTGCTTCTTCAAATTTGCGAATGGTGTGGTTGCTGCCGATAGTCGGCTTGCTGATAGTGACATGCTATAAATTGTGCGGTATGGACAACGACCGCGGCACAAATATGATATTAATATCGGTGAGAAGCGAGGAAAAACCTCCGATCTTTACCGCACCGCTCATATTCATTTCAACAGTGCTGACGCACCTTGCCGGCGGTTCGGCAGGTCGTGAAGGCGCGGCAATTCAGATGGGCGGCGGCATAGGATATTGGATAGGCAAGCTGCTCAGACTGGACGAGAAGGATCAAAAGCTGATAATAATGTGCGGCATGAGTGCGGCATTCTCAGCACTGTTCGGTACGCCTGTCACTGCGGCGATATTCTCAATGGAGGTCATCAGCGTTGGTGCTATGTATTATTCCGCGCTGGTGCCGAGCGTGCTGTCCGCGCTGGTAGGTTATTGCATAGCGATACGCTGCGGGGTGGAAAAGACATTTTTCCCGCTCGCCGCCATACCCGAGATAACTATAGCTTCGGTGGTCAAAATAACACTTCTCGCGATTCTTTGCGGATTAGTCAGCGTGCTTTTCTGCGTTGTGATGCATCACACAAGCAGTCTGCTGAAAAAAGCCTTTCCGAGCAAATATGTGCGAATCGTAGTCTGCGCGTTCGTGCTCATCAATCTTACATACATAGTCGGCAGTGGTGATTTCAACGGCGCGGGCATGGGTCTTTTGGAGGATGCCGTGATGAGTGGAAATGCGGTCTGGTATGCATTTATCCTCAAGCTGATATTTACTGCGATAACGCTGGGCGCGGGATTCCGCGGCGGTGAGATAGTTCCGTCGTTCGTAGTAGGAGCGACTTTCGGCTGTATCGTATCGGGAATTTTGGGAATAAACAGCTCGTTTGCGTCGGCGATAGGCATGATCGCGGTATTCTGCGGCGTGACTAACTGCCCGATAACCTCAATGATACTGTCTATCGAAATGTTTGGCGCAGAGGGGTTGATATTCTTCGCAGTTGCCGTTGCCACAAGCTACATGCTGTCGGGGTATTACGGACTTTACATGGGGCAGAAGATTCTCTATTCCAAGGACAGAGCCGAGTTTATAAACACAAGCGCGCATTAAACAGGGGGAATTTTAATGGCAGTCAAGGACGAAATTTTAAAGATATTTGAGCAGAATAAGGGCGAATTTTACTCTGGCGAAGAACTTGCCTCGGCACTCGGTGTGAGTCGGAATGCCGTGTGGAAGGCGGTTCGCCAGCTTGAATCCGACGGATATAAATTTGATGCAGTTTCGGGCAAAGGCTACAGACTTCCTGAGGAAAGCGATGTTTTGTCGGAATTCAGTATAAAAAAATATCTTGGCGACTGCGCTGATAAATTTAATTTGAAAATATATAAAAGCATTTCGTCCACCAACACCGTGCTCAAGGAAATGGCGGCAGAGGGTGCGCCCGAGGGTACGATTCTTATCGCATCGGAGCAGACGGCAGGACGCGGCAGGATGAACAGGAAATTTTATTCCCCGACAGGCACCGGATTGTACATGAGCATTCTGCTCCGTCCGAAGATGAATGCCGAGGAATCGCTTTTTATTACCACAGCCGCCGCAGTTGCCGCCGCCCATGCGATTGAGGAGGTTTCGGGTCAACAGGCGGGAATCAAATGGGTAAACGACATCTTTGTAAACGGGAAAAAGGCGTGCGGAATTCTCACCGAGGCTTCATTTGATATGGAAAGCGGAGGTCTGGAATACGCGGTTTCGGGCATTGGCATAAATATAACTTCTCCCAACGAGGGATTTCCCGATGAAATCAAGGACGTGGCAACGGCGGTGTTTGACAGTACAACTCCGCCACAGGATGCAAAAAATCGTATTGCTGCGGGAATAATCAAATATTTCATGGAGTATTACGAAAATCTGACGCAGCATGCTTTTTTTGAAGAATATGTGCGCAGGTCGGTCGTTGTCGGGAGAGATATAACTGTGATAGGCAGGGGAGAGCCTAGACCCGCCAAGGCACTGTCGATTGACGCTAACTGCAACCTCCGTGTGCGCTACGAGGACGGAACCGAGGATACACTTTCCTCAGGCGAAGTCAGTATTAAACCGAAATTTTAATAAAAAATCAGCTTCGATCGCCTGCGAATATTTGCAGTGATTGAAGCTGATTTTTGTTAATTATTTTAGACTGTGGTGGTCGTAGTTGATTCGTCAGAATCATCAGATGTCGATGTTGTTGATGTCGTCGATGTCGTTGATGTCGTCGATGTGGTATCAGCTAAATTCATAATATTTTCCAGCCGCTCGATCAATGTTTTTTCATCATCAGTGGGAT
>JBGUUF010000018.1:0-2998 GCA_045133435.1 Acutalibacteraceae bacterium | reverse complement strand
TGTTGCCGTTGTTTCCGTTCTTGTTTTCAGCAGTAACGCTGATGCTTCCGATGTAAGTGTAAGAATCAACAATATCGCTGTTTGATACAAGAGTATCAAGTGCGATGCGCTGATCGAGAATATCCTCTTCATCCTCCGAAGAATTGTTTGCGAGTGAGGCCAATGTGCTGTTGCCAGCCGAGGTATAAGAATAGGAAATATCAAACTTGAATATTTCGCCGTACTGATTTCTTACAACAGAGCTGATGGTATCATTCATACCAAGACCGCAAAGCAACAGTGACGTACATCCCATGATACCGATTATCGTCATGCAAAGACGCTTCTTGTATCTGAAAATGTTACGCGCAGTAACCTTCTGAGAGAAGTTGAAACGATTCCAGATGAAAGGAATACGCTCAAGGAAGATAGCCTTACCGATTTTCGGAGCCTTGGGACGCATAAGTGCGGAAGGCACACTGTTGAGCTCGCTGCGGCATACGAAGTAAGCAGTGAGGACCATTGCGAGGGTAGTAATGCCGAGGGAGGAAATAATAATAGACGGGTGGAATGCCTGCATTATGTCCTTAGGCTGGCTGTACATTGCCGCCCATGCGTTGTAAATCGCGTATGGGAATATCTTGATACCCACAGCCGCACCGACAATTGAACCGGACAAGCTGGCAATAAGCACATAGAGGATATATTTTGCAGAGATAGAAGCATTGCTGTAACCGAGAGCCTTGTAGGTACCGATTATACCGCGCTGCTCGTCTATCATACGAGTCATTGTGGTCATGCACACGAGGATAGCGACCAGAATGAACAATACCGGCATAAACTGAGACATAGATTCCATGCTAGTTGCAGTATTGTCGTAGCTTGCATAGCCGTAGTTGTAATTTCTGTCAAATACATACCACGAAGATTCTTCGATCTGATCTATCTGGCGCTGAGCTGATGCGAGCTGATCTTCTGCGCTTTCGAGCTGAGCCTTACCGGAGAGCTTCTGCTTTTCAAAGGTTTTCTTTCCGGCATAATACTGTTTCCAGCCTGCTTTAAGCTGAGCCTTACCGTTACTGAATGCGGTAGCGGCATTTGCCTTCTGTTTTTTCAGTTCAGCTTTACCGTTTGCCAGATCCTTCTTGCCCTGAGCAAGCTCGGCCTTAGAAGCGCTAAGAGTTTTCTTAGCATTGCTGAGCTGTGTTTCATAGGCTTCCATCATCTGGCTAACACCGCTGTTAAGCTTTTTCAGACTTGCATTTGTATCTTTAAGAAGTGCATCGTATGAATCATACATAGCGAGCATTTCAAGATAGGTCAGACGATCCTCGGCAGAGAGATCGGGGTCTTTCAGCAATTCTTCAATGACCTTGCGATTGGTATCGCTTTGTGCAGCAAGTGCCGCAGTAGTCTTTTCGAGTTTTTGAAGCTGCTCGATTGATTCTTTATTTTCAGCAAGCGCATCGTTGTACTCTTTCTGAGCTGTTTCCAATGCGGCTTCGCCTTCTTTGATAGCTGCTTCGCTTTCGGCGATCTGCTTTTCAGCAGACTTTATCTCAGCTTCGGCAGAAGCGATCTTTGCCTTGTAGATTTCCTGCTGACTTTCAAGCTCAGCATCGCCGTTTACAAGCTTTTTATAAGCTTCGTCAAGCTGGGTTTCAGCATCGGCTATCTGCTTGTCGTAATTCGCCTTTTCCTTGTCGTACTTAGCCTGTGCTTCATCAAGTTGAGCCTGAGCATAATCACGAAGCTGATCGGCACGCTTTGTAGCGCGGTCAACAGCGACGTTTTCAACCTTTGACTTAACCTTATCAACGAGTGTCTGATAGGTTTCATCGTCAAAGCAATTCATTTCAAGAGCGCCCTTGATAGTTACAACAGCTTCCAGATAGACATTTTCATTTTCAAGATACATATTCTTGTAATCAAATGCCTCTTCGGGAATGTAAGCAAAAAGGCTGATGCTCTTGTTGCTGATGGTTTGAGATGTGCCCATCTCATATGTCAAATAAAGAGGTGTTGTGACAAGACCTACAACAGTATACTCATCATAGTGAAGCGTTCCGTCAGTAAGAGCAGTAGATGTACCCGAAGTGAATTTAAGCACATCGCCGATTGAAACGGTATATCCGCCCGCCAGAGTTTCGGGGAGCTGTACTACGATTTCGTTGGGCTTCTCGGGAAGTCTGCCTTGCTTGAGGTTGAGTCTGTTTATGTAACTGTCTAAGTTACCCGCGTCACTGTCACTTACATAATTGCTTGGAAGGCTGTGCAGACGAAATACCAGTTCGTTTTCACCGAGAACGGTAACTACGTCTGTAAGGTATCCGGGCTGAACACTTTCAACGCCGTCAACTCCTCTTATAGCCTCAATGTCTTCTTCTGTCAATCCGAGAGGGGAGATAATCTGCAAATCCTGAATGTTATATTCATCAAAGTAATTGTCGATGGTGTATTCCATGTCGGGAGCAGATGATTTCATACCCGCAAAGGAGGCGACACCGATAGCAACAATACAGAAGATGGATATGAAGCGGTTTTTAGATTTCCATATCTCTCTGAACAAATCTTTAAAGAGGGATTTTGTCATAATTAATTACCACTCCACATCTTCGATGGATTTAGGATTATCATTGAGAAAAATAGACTCAATGCGTCCGTTTTTAACTTTGATGACCTTGTCGCCTATGTCAGTAAGCGCAAGGTTATGGGTAATGATGATAACTGTCATACCCGTGCTTCTTGCTGTATCCTGAAGCAGCTTGAGGATAGCCTTACCGGTGTTATAGTCAAGAGCACCTGTCGGTTCGTCGCAAAGCAGCAGCTTCGGATTCTTAGCCAGAGCACGAGCGATAGCTACACGCTGCTGCTCACCGCCCGAAAGCTGAGAGGGGAAGTTGTTTGCACGCTTGTTCAGACCTACAGCGTCGATGGTTTCCATGATGTCCAGAGGATTCTTGCTGACCTGAGTCGCCAACTCGACGTTTTCTCTTGCAGTAAGGTTCTGTACCAAGTT
>JBGUUF010000017.1:0-1886 GCA_045133435.1 Acutalibacteraceae bacterium | reverse complement strand
AAAAGGAAAATGACAATGACCCCGCAAAGCTCAGAGCTTACCTTGAAACGATCGGCGACTGTGTAGTTGTGGTTGACGACGACGAGATCATCAAGGTGCATGTTCACACCAATCAGCCGGGCGACGCTATTTCCAAGGGCTTGACCTACGGCTCGCTCATTTCCAATAAGATAGAAAATATGCGCAAGCAGCACGAGAATGCAGGCGCGGCAGCTCCCAAGAAGCTCGAGCGCGTTGACCCTGTTGAGGGCGCAGTCGGATTTGTCGCAGTTGCGGCAGGCGACGGACTGGTATCTCTCTTCCACGACCTCGGCTGTGAGAATGTTGTTTCGGGTGGTCAGACAATGAACCCCTCTACACAGGATATTTTGGCTGCTGTTCAGGCAACACCTGCCTCCACTGTTTTCGTTCTGCCCAACAACAAAAACATCATCATGGCCGCAGAGCAGGCTGTTCCGATGGCTGACAGAAGAATCATCGTTCTTCCCACCAAGACTATCCCGCAGGGTCTTACAGCAATGCTGACATACAACCCCGAGGAGGGCGTGGACGAGAACGCTGTAGATATGTTCAAGGCCGCTGAGAAGGTCGGCACAGGTCAGATCACATACGCCGCAAGAAATTCCGAGTTCAACGACAAGAAGATCAAGGAAGGCGAGATGCTCGGTTTGGTCAACGGCAAGCTGACATTTACCGAAAAGAACCGCGGCAAGGCTATCATCAAGCTGGCTAAGCAGATGGTAAAGCGCGACACAGCATTTATCACTCTGATCTACGGCGCAGATGTCACCGACGCGGAGGCCGAGGAGACACGCAGACTTATCGAAACAAAGATTGCAAAAAATGTAGAGGTAACACTCATCAACGGCGGTCAGCCTGTTTACTACTACATTCTTTCGGTGGAATAATTCAATGACAGAAAAAACGGAATTTAATTTGAACAAAATTGAATCAAAGCCGTTAAAATACTTCAAGGGTGTCGGTGAAAAACGCGCGGAGCTTTTCCAAAAGCTCGGTATCGGTTTCGCCGATGCCCTTTTGCGGTATTATCCCCGTGAATACGAGGATTGGAGCGAGTGCATTTCGGTGGACGAGGCAAAAGCCAACGCCGAGAGCGGCGAGATAGTCTGCATTCGCGCCACGGTGGCGTCGCCCGTGAAATCGACATTTTTGCGCGGTGGACGGACTCTCTACACCACGAGGGCGGTTGACGACGAGGGCAAGGGATTTCGCCTGACCTTCTTCAACAATTCCTACATCCCGAAAATGCTATTTCAAGGCAGCGAATATATATTTCGCGGCAAATTATTTGTCGGTCCGAACGGCGCGGAAATGACCTCGCCGATGTTCGACAGCGGTGACTGCGCAAAAATCGTGCCGGTTTACCGCGCGACTGAGGGACTTCCGTCGCGGCAGATCTCAAAGGTCGTGGTGCAGGTGCTCGACGAACTTCCCGAAAATATGCCTGACCCGCTGCCCGAGGCAATTCGCGCGAAGTATAAGCTCTGCCACATCCGCTATGCACTCAAACAGATACACTTTCCCGATGACAACGAAACGCTTGCTACGGCGCGCGACAGACTGGTGTTTGAGGAACTGCTGATATTGCAACTCGGCATGCTCCGACTGAAAGGTCGCAAGCGCGGTTCGGCGGGGCAATGCATTGAGCGCGACTGCACCGAGGAATTCTGGTCGCTGCTGCCCTTTGAGCCGACTGCGGCGCAGAGACGCACGGCCTCCGAAGCTGTGCGCGACATGATGAACGGCGAGCGCCCGATGTCGCGGCTGTTGCAAGGCGATGTCGGTTCGGGCAAGACGGCTGTTGCGGCGGCGATATGCTATACTGCGGCGAAAAACGGTATGCAGTCGGCGCTCATGGCACCCAC
>JBGUUF010000016.1:0-2796 GCA_045133435.1 Acutalibacteraceae bacterium | reverse complement strand
CAGATATGCCGCCTATAAAAAGCACTGGAGCGGCGATTATACGGGCGGTGTGAATATAATTGCCGACCGATACACTACCTCTAATGCCGTTTATCAGATGACCTAGCTCCCGCAGTCCGAGTGGGACGAATATCTGAAATGGCTGGAGGATTACGAGTATAATCTGCTGGAATTGCCCCGTCCGAACGAGGTGATCTATCTCGATATGCCGCCCGAAGTCACGCAGAAGCTGATGTCGGGTCGTTACGGCGGCGACGAATCCAAAAAGGATATTCACGAAAGCAATGTAGATTTTCAGCAGCAATGCCGCCGTTCCGCGCTGTATGCCGCGCAGAAGCTTGGCTGGCATGTGGTGGATTGTGCCGCAGAGTCCGAGCCGAGGGCGATAAACGATATTGCGGACGAGATTTGGACGCTCGTGCAAAATAATCTGATTTAAGTTTTTAGAAAGCAGTGAATTTTATTTATGTTGGATTTTCACGTTCCAACCCGGGAGGATAAGCAGTGGATCGACGAAGTGCTGGACGGCACGGAGTATTTCGGCTGTTTTTACACATTCGCCACGCTCTACCTTTGGCGCGAAGTTTACCGCACGGAGGTCGCACGGTGCGGCGATGCGCTGCTGATACGCGGCGGCGATCCCGAAACCAATCTTCATTATATGTACCCCGCAGGCAAGTCTTACGATATACGCGAGCTTATCCCAATAATGCGCGAGGATGCGTCGGCTATGGGGGCAAAGCTGGTCATAGCGTGCGCTGAGAAATGGCAGTGCGACGAGCTGAAGGCGGCATTCCCCGATGAATTCAGCTATGAGGAGAGCCGCGACGAGTTCGATTATATTTATCTGTCGGAAAATCTGATAAATCTGCGCGGCAAGAAATTTCACGCAAAGCGCAATCACATCAGCCGTTTCATGCGCAATTATCCCGACTGGAAATATGAAAATATAGACGCAGACAATGCGATAGACTGCATAAATGCCGCCAGCGGATGGCTTGAAAAGGCGCTGCCCGAGGCTGACGATGAAGAAAAAGAGGAGCTTTGTCTGGAAAATTCAGCGATAGCTCTTGCGCTCAAGCGCCGCGACGAACTGGGCATTATCGGCGGTCTGCTCAGAGTGGACGGCAAGGTCGTAGCCATGACACTGGGCGAGCCTATCAATCCTCGCGTGTTTGTGACGCATTTTGAAAAGGCGGACACCAATTATGATGGCGCGTATGCCATGATAAATAATCAGTTTGCCGCGAATCGGCTGACCGATTATGAATATATAAACCGCGAGGAGGATTTGGGGATCGAGGGACTTCGCAAGGCTAAGCTGTCCTATTATCCCGACATTCTGCTCGATAAATACCTTGTAACCGACCTGTCAAAGCAGTAATTATCTTGAAAAACGGAGGTGGCGTTGTGATAATATTCCCGCAGGACGGAATGAAAAGTGACTTGGAGCGTCTTTGGCGCGCCTGCTTCGGCGATTCGGAGGAATATATAAAATTTTTCTTCGAGCATCGCTATGTTCCCGAAAACTGCCTTGTGTACGTTGACCAAATGATAAAGCGTCCTGTCGCAATGCTCCACCTGCTGCCCGTTACCATATCGGAGGACGGCGGCTTGTCCTCGGCGCAGTATGTGTATGCCGCCTGCACCCGCTCGGATTACCGCAAGCAGGGCATAATGGCGCAGCTTTTGAACACAGCGATAAAGTTGGGGCAGTCGAGAGGAATAAAATACTCCGTCACCGTGCCCGCGGAGCACCATCTTTTCAGATATTACGGCAAGCACGGCTTTCACCGCAGCTACAAGGTGCGCATGGTCTACATGAGCCGCTCCGATCTGCTGTTTCTCTCCAAAAACTGCATGAAGATAGAGGGTTCGGCGCGTGAGACTATGATGCAGCTCAACGACATCTACTCCTTCCGCCGCGACATGCTTATCGACCGCGAGGGTTACGTCAATTGGGACATGAATGCCTTCAAATACGCCGTCGGTATCCACGAGCAGGACGGAGGTCATATAATCACGGTGTCATACAAGGGCGATTCGGGATATGCATTTTGCAGTCTGAACGGCGATACGGTGAGGATAACCGAGTTTATCGCCAAGGAACATTTTGCCGCAGTTCTGATAAAACGTATCTTGCAGAGCTACCCGAGGGCGCAGAAATTTATTTTCCGCCTGCCGGTGTGCGATACGTTTTTTGAGAAATACGGCGAAGTGCTTGATTTTGCAATGATAGCGCGCAACGACGGCAAGAATCCTGTATCAATGACGACGCTTGAGGGAATCCGCGCGCCGTATCTCGGCTTGCCGCTGGATTAAAGTTTTTAATGTATCTAAAAATCAAAGCAAAGGAATGAGAATATATGGTTTATGTAATGCTAGCAGAGGGGTTTGAAGAGGTGGAGGCTCTTGCCCCCGTTGATATGCTGAGGCGTGCGGGCGCAAGCGTCGTAATGGTCGGCGTGACGGGCGAGGCTGTGCGCGGTGCTCACGGCATTGTTGTGGCTGCCGACATCACGGCTGACGAGATGAATCTGGCGGGTGCCGAAATGCTTGTCCTCCCTGGCGGAATGCCGGGAACGCTCAATCTCGAAAAGTCTGAGTATGTTCAGGCGGCACTTGAATATTGCTATGAGAACCGCATTCACATCGCGGCAATATGCGCTGCACCGTCGATTTTGGGTCACAAGGGCTATCTCAGAGGCAGATACGCGACCTGCTTCCCCGGCTATGAGAGCGAGCTGAATTGCCGCAAGGTGTCCGACCTGTCTCTTATAAACAAATCCGAGCCCA
>JBGUUF010000015.1:0-1558 GCA_045133435.1 Acutalibacteraceae bacterium | reverse complement strand
ATTTGACGACAGTGCAATCATAATCCTGCTCGGCGGGGAAAAATCCGCTCTGTGCTGTCCTGCGGGACTGCCTGTGGCGGTAAGCTCTTCCAATCGCTCTGCCCTGCGGATTCTCGGCAGTCGCAGTCGTCACGCAATAATCTGCGGGATGTACGCGCGCGATACCATCACGCTGTCGAGCTATGACCGTGACTGCGCATTAGTGGCATTACAACGGACACTGCTTTCGCTCAGCGGTGAGGAAATCGAGCCGCAGGAAATCAAAGTTCACCTCCGCGAGTCGATTCCCTCACCCGACATCCCGTTGATTACTGCCGCGCTGTTGCTCAACGGCTGCTGTGATAAAAATGAATTTGAGGTATAAAAAAATCACCCGTATCTGATGATGCGGGTGATTTTATGTCACAAAATTTTATCTTTTAACCTGACCAAAACTGTATGCGGAAGGTCCTGCAACGACCTCGAATGCATCCACCGAGGCGAAGCAATAGGCACTCCATGCGCACAATGCATCAGCCAGCACGGAGCCCGGCTGAACGGGTCCGTCGCGCTTTTCGTTCTTGAGAATATCGTAGACTATCTTCATCATAGGCGCGATGTCCGCAAGCTCCTGCTGGAGCGAGAACAGGCTCGCCAGCTTGACCTCGGGCATCAGCTCCTGCGCGAAGAATATGTATTCCTGATATGCGGGGATATACATGCCCTCGTCGAGCGGCATGGAGCACAGCGTCGGGAACGCGCCCGTTTTCTTGTAATTGTTGCGGTCGCACTGCTCAACTATATCGTTGGCGTGGAAAATATCCTGCTCGGTAACGTCGCGGATGTCTCGTCCCGCCTCATACATAAGCTGTGCAGTCGTCCACGCAAGTGAGCGCAGGGCAACTATCTGATTTTTGCTGCGGATAATGCCGTAATGAAGCTCGCACTCAAGGTCGTTATTGGCGCGGAATTCGATTTCGGGCACATGGAACAGCTTGGTTACAAAATGTGCAGCATCAACGAGCTGATCTGCCAACTTTGCATCAACAGGCTCAAGCACGAAATTCAGGCGTTTTTCGAGGAAGCCGTTTTCCACCTGACGAAGCTGTAGATCAGGCTTAGTGGTCGCCATCGGGCGATTTCTGCCCAAATCTATCATGTCATACTGCTTCGACGGCTCGCTCGTGCCGTTCATTTTCTCTTCGATTTCGCGGGCAAAATTCAGCACGTTCTCGAAATCCTCGGTCTTGCCTTCCGGCTCGGGAGTATTGGATATGCGCGGCGCGGAATTGCTGCGAATCATCTCGAAGCTGTCGCCATAATCAGCGAGCATCTGGCGGTTTGACTTGCGCATATGCTTGATAAATTCGTTGTTGATGTCCTTGTAGTAAAGCTGTTTCAGGACATTTTGCGACGGAATCATGCGGCTTCTGGATATGAAATATCTCTCGACCATCTGCGACGGGTCAAGATACGCGTATTTCACAAATTTGATGAAGTAGAGCAAGCCCCAGCCGCCTTCCGCTAAGTCGCGGTCGCCGATCGCATTTGCAAGACCCGTGAGGATGTTCTCCTGAGT
>JBGUUF010000014.1:0-1624 GCA_045133435.1 Acutalibacteraceae bacterium | reverse complement strand
TGACAGCCACATAAAGAGGTTCGCCGGGCTTGGCTTCACTGATAGTGCCGTCGGTGCCTTCAATTACCCATTTGTCGAGGAATTCACCGACCTTTGAAATGTTCTGCCCGTCATTTGTCATAAATACGCAATCTGAGAGCGATGTGGTATAAACGGGGTCTGCGCGGCTGTCCTCTTCCAAAGTTGGGACATTGTTGTCGGTAACGCCGTCGCCCAGATCGTATTTGAGGTCGATGCGCACAGGTATGACAGTACGGGTGCTGTAGCCTTCTATATAGGCGAGGTCGATGGCTCTGTAGGTGCCGTCAGCCGTGCCGGTGGTAACTTCTATGCCGCCGAAGCACATGAGAGTCTGCTCACCGTAATAATTGAGGGTCTTTTTTGAAGTGTTTTATACAATGCTTGACTCTCCGCCATCTTCGTATACTACCTGGAAGGTGGGCTGAAGATATGATACGGAGCCGTCATCATTTGTTATCCGCTGTACGGGGATCTCAAGCTCTTCGATGCGGAAGGAAGTCTCGTACATCGTAGTGGACGGGGTGACATCGTATGTTGCGAGCACACGGCGACCTGTATAATCCTTGTAATATGTCAAGGCATAATCGGGATCGTCCGCCGAGATACCGTTAAGGCTGAGCAATGCATTGAAAACGGTGTTGGTATTCAGCGAGGAGACGGTTATCTCTTGACCGCTTGTGCCGATTATCACAAAGCTGATCTCGTTAGGACTTTCATCAGTACCGCCGAAGTTCTCTCTGAAACTCGCTTCGGTGTCATAGTAAGCTGAACTGTTGTTTACATGCTGAAGTCTGACAGAATCGGAGGTACCGCTCAGAGCCTTTAAGAGATCCTTGCCGCTGAGAGGAACTTGCTCAAGCGCGGCGGGGTCAAAATCCTTGTTTATTGTAGAATATTCTGCGATTAAGGTGCCGTTGACATATCCCTGTATCTTTTGAATATTGAACGGAATAGATGGATAGGTCATATGAGTAGCTTCGTCAACGGAATCCACCTGATCATAGGTGAAGCTGTGGGTCAGCACTCTTACCTGTACGATAGGCGGAGGATTATACTCCTGAGAGCCTCTGCCGACGTGGCAGTGATAGATGCCCGATACCGTCAAATAGACATAGTCCTCCGGCAGTGCGGCGTATGCATTGAATGCCACCGCAGACACAGCGGATATCAATGTGACAAACATTGCCGCCAAAACGAGGAAATATCTTTTTAGATATTCAGTGTTACTTTTGATTTGGGTTCGGATTTTTTTGTTTTTTCCATCAAAAATAAACCTCCCTGTTTATATTTGAAATATCTCTAAAAACAAAGCATGATGAAAAAATTATACACCTGATTCAAATATTTTTCAATTATTTTCAACATAATTATGACTTTTGATGTTAAGTTTGTTGAATGAGACAAGAAAACGTGATGAAATATGGGAACAATGCTAAGTTGAAACGTATATTTGCAGCACGGTGTATAGTGTTTCCAAATTTTTCATTCCGCATATTGATGACCAAACTGATTTATATAAAGAAATCACTGTGATATAATGAACCGAAGGCAGGCAAATGCCCCTCTTTTTTAAATTTTTGTAGACTTTTTCTTTCCGCTATGG
>JBGUUF010000013.1:0-4076 GCA_045133435.1 Acutalibacteraceae bacterium | reverse complement strand
CAGTTAATAACGAACTTTGTTTCCTTTTTACTCATCTTCAATCTCCTTCATTATAATTGCTCCCTGTTTTACCATGAACCTTCTGCGCTCATAGTCTTTTTTCAGTAATTCCTTGCCGCTCTGAGTGAGCCGATAAATTTTTTTATCACACTCTCCCGTATCAACCAAAATTATTAATCCGACCTCCTGCATTTTTTTGAGCGAGGTATAGAGACTGGCAGGACCTATCTCAAACATCCCCTCGGAAATATCCTTCACCCGCTGCATTATACCGTAGCCATGGATAGGCTGCACCATCGACAGCAAAATGTAATAATTAGTATCGGTAAGCTGCTCTTCATCCAATGATTTTTTACGCGGCAATTCATTCACCTCCGATTATATTATTTAATGATATATCATTTATTGATATAGTATCACGCTGATCAAATTTTGTCAATACTTTTTTACCTGATTTTTATTTATTAACATATCTCAACCGAAATATCTACAAAATATCAAATTTTTAAAAATATGTACCTGTTGACATATCAACAATTTTTAGCTATAATTTAATTAATGCAGTAAATTATCATGTAGCAGTATTTCAATAATTTCGGGAAAGAAGCGTTAGATGATATGCAAGAGGACAGATTTGAATTGTTTGACGTGTCGATTTCACTTATTTGCAAGAGCATACAAAAAATCAAGAGCGAGAAAATGATGCCTTACGGCTTAAAAAGCTCGCATGTCCTGTTTTTGGTCCAGCTCAATAAAAAAGATGAAGGACTGACTGCTTCAGAGCTTTCTGAGGCAGGGCATGTGGACAAGGCGCAGATCTCGCGCGTGATCTCTGAGCTTATGCAGAAAGGGTATGTGATCAAAAAGAGTCTGAGACAGGGGCAGAAGTATAATGTAAAGCTGATGTTGACCGACGCAGGCAGAAAGGTTACTAAAGAAATTAATGAAATAATTGCCAAAGTGCTGGAGTATGTCAGCGGCAGCATACCAAGCTCCGACCTCGACATATTTTATCGCACATTGTTCAAAATAAGCGACAATCTTTTTGCACTTGCGGCAGATGCTGAGATATGATTGCATTTTGTTTTTGTTTGTTTTTAATAAAGCTATATTGATATGTAAGGAGAAAAAATCTTATGTCAAAAATCAAATTGATTACAGATTCGGCCAGCGATATTTCGGAGAAAGACGAAAAAAAGTACGACATACTTGTGCTTCCCTTTAAGGTCGCCATAGGCGATAAGTCGTATGTCAGCCGTGTTGATTTCAACAACGAGAAATTTTACGACCTGATGGAAGCATATGACGGACTTCCGCTCACTTCTCAGATAACTGCGTTTGAATTCGAGGAAATTTATGAGCAGCAGTACAACGATGGCGTGACCGATGTTATTTTGGTGCTTATCAATTCACAGGGTTCCGCAACATATAACAATTCTCTCATGGCGAAGGAAAGTTTCTTTGAGAATCATCCCGAGGCTGTTGGCAAGATAAATATCACCAGCATCGACGGCAGAAACTATTCGGGCGCATACGGCTATCCTGTTGTAGAGGGCGCAAAGATGGTGCAGCGCGGCGAGTCTGCTGAGAAAGTCATAGAATTCATAAATCACTGGGTAAATAACTGCACGATATTTTTCGCTCCTTACTCGCTCAAATATGCCCGTAAGTCGGGCAGAATTCCCAGTGCGGCGGCATTTGTCGGTGACGCTCTGGGTCTCAAGCCGATAATGAGAATATTTGACCACGTTATCACGACTGATTCCAAGGTGCGCGGCGATAAGGCTGTTGTTCCCGCCATCGTGGAGAAAACTGCCGACGAGATAGAGCCTAAGACTCCCTATTGCGTTGTTTACGGAAATGACAGCGATGTGAGGGACGAGCTTATCAAGGCTATGACTCAGAAGCTCGGCTACGGTCCGGAAGACTGCTATCAGATAGGTGCGGCGATCGCCACAAACGCAGGTCCGAAGGTAGTCGGCACAATATTCATGAAAAAAAGATAAACAATAAAATTAATTTGCGGCATGTCATAGAACGGTTATTTTTTATGATATGCCGCTTTTTTATTGCATTTTTACCGACGAAGTGGTATGATAATAACCGAAATATTTTGTAATTTTTGATAAAAAATACTATCTTACATACCAACAGAGGATGATTTTATGGAAACTACACTCAGCAAGCTGCCGCACGGCAAGATGGCGCATGTAAAGTCGCTGACCTGTCAGGGAGCACTGCGCCGCAGAATTATCGACATGGGCATAACTCCCGGCGCGGCGATATTCGTGCGCAAGACTGCACCTTTCGGCGACCCGCTGCAGGTGAATGTGCGCGGCTATGAACTCAGTCTGCGTCTTTCCGAGGCGGAGCAGATTTCGGTTGCATACGACGAAAGGGGCTGAGAAGCATGCTTAATAAAAATTCGGATTTTGAAAAAGCGCACGAAAAATATCACAGAAAGCACGGCAAAAAGAAAAAGCTGAGCGAACTTGATAAGTTTCACGACCACTACGGACCGGGCGGATTTCACGAGGATGACGGTCACAGCATGGACAGCCACAAGTTCCACACGGGGCATAAATTCGCGCTCGTGGGCAACCCGAACTGCGGCAAGACCACGCTTTTCAATTATCTCACCGGTTCGAGCCAATATGTCGGCAACTGGCCGGGCGTTACCGTGGAGAAAAAGGAAGGCCGCTCCAAAATGGGCGGCGAGAATCTCACGATAGTCGATCTGCCGGGCATTTATTCCATGTCGCCCTACACGGCGGAGGAAATCGTCTCGAGAAATTACATTATCGACGAGAAGCCGGATCTTATTATCAATATAGTAGACGCGACTAACCTCGAGCGAAATCTTTATCTCACCAGCCAGCTCCTTGAACTGGGACGCCCCGTGATAGTCGCGCTGAATATGGTCGATATGCTCAAGAGCCGCGGCGACGAGATAGATGTCAAGCTGCTTCAGGAGAAGCTCGGCGTGCGCGTTGTTCCGATCACGGCGAGCAAGGGCGACGGTGTGATGGAATTGATGCACCGCGCGCATAAATATGCCGAGGAAAAGCGCCTGCCCAAGCCGATGAATTTTTACAGCGGCGACGCGGGCACTATCATCGAAACCATCGAGGATATGATAAAGGAAAAATGCAACGACCGCCAGTATCCGCTCAAATGGGCGGCTGTGAACCTGTTCCAAGGCGACAGCATTACCAAGCGCGATTTGGATTTGAGCGCGGATGTCATGGCGAAAATAGAGGAACTGCGCGGGGCGATTCCCGTGAGCGACGCGGTTGACCATGATATAATCGTCGCCGACAGCCGTTATAAGTGGAGCTGTGACATTTGTTCAGCGACGGTCAAGCGCGGCAAAGACCCGCTCGCGCCGACGATTTCGGACAAAATCGACAGCATAGTGACCAATAAATTCACGGCGATCCCGTTCTTCGCACTGATAATGTTCCTGACTTTCTATTTGACGTTCGGCAGTTTCGGAAGCTGGCTTAGCGACCTGACCGGCGCGCTGATAGATGATATGCTGATTCCCACAGTTGCAGGACTGCTGAGCAAGGCAGGTGCGTCCGAATGGGCGGTAAGCTTGGTCTGTGACGGCGCTTTGGCGGGTGTCGGCGCGGTGCTGGCATTCCTCCCGCAGATCACGGTGCTGTTTTTCTTCCTCTCGATTTTGGAGGATTCTGGATACATGTCGCGCGCGGCGTTCATTATGGATAAGATACTCCGCAAGGTCGGACTTTCGGGCAAATCATTCGTGCCGATGCTCATGGGTTTCGGATGCACAGTCCCCGCCGTGATGTGTACCCGCACGATTGAGAACGAAAAGGACAAACGCGCGACCATTTTGATCACACCGTTCATGTCGTGCAGCGCGAAAATGCCCGTGTATGCGATGATAATAGCGGCATTTTTCCCGCGCAGCGGCGGATTGGTTATACTCGGAATTTACGCGCTGGGCATCGCAGTTGCGGCGCTGTCGGCATTCGTATTTAATAAGACTATACTCAAGGGCGAAGCGGCTAGTTTTGTCATGGAACTTCCGCCGTACCGTCTGCCCACCC
>JBGUUF010000012.1:0-1118 GCA_045133435.1 Acutalibacteraceae bacterium | reverse complement strand
AAAAATAAGATAATGATCTGAAGTGTTAGAACAAATGTAGAAATTGTGCTTTTAAAGTTGTATAATGAAGAAAAAAGCTAAGTGGGTGGATTTATGCCAAAACGCAAGTGTAGTTCTGTTGACGTGACCTTTGGTCGCAACATCTCAAAATATCGCAGACAATGCGGCTTGACGCAGCAGCAGGTTGCTGATATTTTGAACCTTAACCGTAGCACATATACTAAGTATGAAACCGGAATTTCTGAGCCCAGCATTGAGATCTTGAAGAGCATCGCTTCGATTTTTGATATTGATTACAATGCTGCTCTGGGTTTTGAGGGTTCCGGAGCATCATTCAGCGACAGCGACGAGCCTTTTGCAAAGCTCAACTATGACGAGGGCATACTTATCGGTATGTTCAGAACCTTTGATGACGAGGAAAAAAAGTCTGTTGTGGACTTTGTTAAGACGATTCGCGACGAAAGACAGGCAAGAAGTATTGCCGGAGTTACAAAAAAACAGGAAAAAACAGAAGAATAATTCGGTTTTAGTCTTTACAAATCATTTGGTTTGTGATAAAATTAGGTAGTTGACCTGCGCCACGGGATAGGGATCAAGCCGCAGTGCGGAATTTCACAGCCCTATGCTGAGACGTGCGGTGACAAATAACAAAAAGGTGGAATTAAAATGTTAAAAGAAGAAAAGCAGGCTATAATGGCCGAGTACGCTACTCATGAGGGCGACACAGGTTCTCCTGAGGTTCAGATCGCGCTTCTCACAAAGAGGATCAACGATCTTACCGAGCACCTCAAGATTCACAAGAAGGATCACCACAGCAGACGCGGTCTTTTGATGATGGTCGGTCAGAGAAGAAGCCTTCTCGGCTACCTCAAAAAGGTTGACATCGAAAGATACCGTTCCATTATTTCCAGACTGGGAATCCGTAAATAATCATCAGTCGTTAAGGGCAAGTGGGCAGTTTGTCCGCTTGCCCTAAATTCAAATACGGGATGTATCGCTGCATTTTAGCGGTAACACGAGATGTTTTTTTGAAACCTTTGGTGTTATTGCTAAATCGGCGTAAAATCCCGATATATAATAATTTTATCAGAAAGGATTTTACTATGAACAGATTTATG
>JBGUUF010000011.1:0-2717 GCA_045133435.1 Acutalibacteraceae bacterium | reverse complement strand
TTCATTCAGAACAAATCCTTCTGTGGGTTTAAGCTCGCGCACAAGCCAGTTCCCATAAGGCACGTTGTCAAACACAAACGCGCCGTTTTCATCGGATTCCGCAGTGAGAATTGCGGTTTCTTCGCTGAAAATTTCAGTGCCGTTTTTGAACAAACCAAACAGCGCACCCTTGATGACATTGCCATCCTCATCCACCTTTTTGCCGACGATTTTGCCGCGAATCAAGGTGTTTTCAATATACTCGCCATAATTTGTAAGCAGTTTGACATTAGCAACTTCTTGTCCTGCGTATTCAAAATTCACAGGATATTTTTCACTGCTCGCAAGGTAGTGCGAATCGGTGGCGATTTCCTTGACATACAGCTTCGCGCCGACAGGAATGTCGGTTTTAAATTCTGCCCTGCCGTTCTTGTCGCAGGAGATTATTTCAATAAGACCATCCTTTGGAATCACCGAGCCGTCTGCGGCGGGCAGATTTTCTGAGGCATAAAGTCCGAATGAAACCGAGGTGATTTCGCCGTTCATGCCGATGCCGAAGGCTTCGTCCTGTTCGAGAAGCTTTGAAAGCTGAACGGCGGCTTTCTGACGCTCGTTTACAAAAGAAACCGACGTTTCGGTGATTTCAACCTCCTGACCTGCATATGCAAGCTCGACCGTGCGAACCTCTGTGTTCAGCACCATGCCGTAGGGTGCTGAGATTTCGCAGATTTCATACTTGCCGAGATATATCGGTTCGGTTGTCGCAAAGCCATTTTCATCTGTTGTGATTGTAGCCACAACGTCGCCTTTTGCATAACGCTTAGTTCCGTCGGGAGTACTGATGTCCTCGGCGGCAGTCACCTCATAGGTTGCACCCTCAAGACCTTTGACCTTGTAAACCGGCTGATATTTTCCGTCGGATTCTTTTACGGATGCGAAAATCTCGCCTGTTTTGCTGACTGTGATTTTGCCTTTTTGAGATGTGTTTTTCTTCTCAACTGTGACAACCTCATTGCTGCCGTCCACCGTGAATTCTACGGGTGTGCCGTCCAGCACATAGCCCTCTGCGGTCTGAACCTCCACAAGCTCGTATCTGCCGACCTTTAAAGCCTCGGGAAGTGTGAGCTTACCGGTTGCATTTGTGTAGTAGGTGTCGTTGTCATTCTGCACGACAAATTCGCCTGTCGCACAGTCTCGCACCTTAAACCCGATACCTGCGACAGGAATAACCTTGTCTGTTTCCGCATCCTTTTTGACAATTTCAACCAAGGATTCTTTCTTTTTGACGACATTCAGCTTGACAAAGCCCTGAACGGGGTCGCTTACCGACTGCGCGTAGGTGACAACGTCCTGAATACCTCCGTTCGGGCCAATTTTTTCATCCGTCCATGTGACGATTCCGCGTCGCTTGGAACTTGTTTTGTTCGCCGTAATGGTCACCGAATCGCTCGGAAGATTTTCGGCTGTAATCGTGAGAATATTTTCGCTTATCGAAAATTCAATTCCTTCATCGCTTGCAGAAAAGCTGTAATTTGCGAGCACGTTGTTCGTGTCGGTCAGCTCGAGGATGTGTTTTTCGCCGTTCCAATTAAAATCAAGGCTCTGCGCCAGGTTTTCGACTTTTGCCATGAAGCTCGGGAGCTTTGTGTGGCTCTGCACACTGCTCACAATACGGTTGTAGTGGCTCATGATTTTGCTCTTGAGCGGGTGTTCGGATATCTGCTCAAGCACAGCGTTTTTGCCGCCTGTGGAGACTTTTCCGAAATTCTCGTCGCGCTCACCCACCACAGTTTCCCAGATCAGAAGCTGCGTTGCAATGACGTTGGCTATCTTGTCGCCGCCCTCATTCTGCGAAAGCCAGCTCGTCGAGATGTTGCCGGTGTAGCCGTACTGCATGATTCTTCCGATGAGCAGCTTGATGTTGTAAGGCGATATCGTGCTGTTGTATGACGAGGGATAGTTGTCCCAGAAATTCTCGCCCAAATTTGTATAGCTGTCGCCTGTGTGCTGTGAAACGCCTGGTTCAATGCAGTAGCAGACCTGTCCCTCGTAGGTGTTCAGCGCGCGCGTGACTGTAAAATCATTTGCCCCCGAAGTCCAGCCGTTCATATATTGCAGGTTCTTGTGTCCCCAGTTTCCGCTCTTTTTTTCGTCGCCCGAGCGGGGAAAGGACACGATGTAGACCTTCGCTTTTTCTGCCGCAGCATAAGCCGTGGTCGCGCCCGTACTCACCAGTGCGGTGAGGCAGAGCACCAACGCCATGAGCGCGGAGACGCTTCTTTTGAAGATTTTAGTTTTCATTGATATATCATTCCTTCCATAATTCCAACAAAAAAGCGCATCGTTTTTACAGTTCGTAAATCCGATGCGCTTTGGCTTACTTACTATAAATGAGCATAAAAGCGGTGCATTCGTCAAAATGCACAAAAGTGAATTAAGCGACCATAGCCAAAAGGGTAGACTTCTCCCCACCATTTTTGACAAAGTCAAAAATAAATGAAAACCTTTCAACGTAGATAGTGTGGGAAAGTGAAGCATAGCCTTCCGAAAAATTGAAAGAAGGAGAATCCAGACAAGCCAGCAAATAGGCAACTGATGTAATCAGCCAAAAACGCTTAATGCCATTGGCAGTACGAATTTGGTATTTGTCAAATGCTAGCTTGTTCTTGCAATCACGGAAATAGACTTCAATCTCCCAGCGTACAGCGTAAAGATTCAGAATATCTTCATCGGAAGCA
>JBGUUF010000010.1:0-3382 GCA_045133435.1 Acutalibacteraceae bacterium | reverse complement strand
TCCCCACGCGGCAGCTTAATTTAATATCGACCAAGGCGCACCTATCGGTTTTTTGACCAAGGTGCGCCTTGTTTTTTTAAGATATTATAAAAAAGTTCTGAAAAATTATATTAATCACTTGAAATTTGTTGAAATATATTGTATAATACTTACAAAGACAAGCTCGGATGAGATTGTCACCTTGACCCGGCGTAACAATACAATTTATTTCAAAGGAGAAATATATTATGTCAAACAGATTCGTGCTTAATGAAACATCATACCACGGCGCAGGCGCTATTCAGAGCATCCCTGACGAGATCAAAGGCAGAGGCTTTACCAAGGTCATGGTATGTTCCGACCCCGACCTTATCAAATTCAATGTGACCAAAAAGGTGACGGACATCCTTGACGAAGCGAAAATTCCTTATGAAATTTACTCCGACATCAAGCCCAACCCCACTATCGAAAATGTTCAGAGCGGCGTTGAAGCATTCAAGGCAAGCGGCGCCGATGCGATCGTCGCAATAGGCGGCGGCTCGTCGATGGACACCGCAAAGGCTGTCGGCATAATCGTGGCAAATCCCGAATTTGCAGACGTCAGAAGTCTTGAGGGCGTTGCTCCCACCAAGAATAAATGTGTTCCGATAATCGCCGTCCCCACCACGGCAGGCACAGCCGCAGAGGTAACGATAAATTACGTTATCACCGACGCTGAAAAGAATCGTAAGATGGTTTGCGTTGACGTGCATGACATCCCCGTTGTGGCGGTAGTTGACCCCGATATGATGGCTTCAATGCCCAAGAGTCTCACTGCGGCAACAGGTATGGACGCGCTCACTCACGCAATTGAGGGTTACATCACCAAGGGCGCATGGGCACTTTCGGATATGTTCCATCTTGAAGCTATCAGAATCATCGCTCAGAACCTGCGCGGCGCTGTCAACAATACACCCGAAGGACGCGAAGGCATGGCACTGGGTCAGTATGTCGCAGGCATGGGCTTCTCCAATGTCGGTCTGGGTATCGTTCACTCGATGGCACATCCGCTCGGCGCACTTTATGACACACCTCACGGCATAGCCAATGCTATAATCCTGCCCACCGTCATGGAATACAACGCTGAGGCGGCAGGCGAGAAGTACCGCGAGATCGCGAGAGCAATGGGCGTTCCGAAGGTAGATAAGATGTCGCCCAAGAAGTACCGCAAGGCGGCAATTGACGCTGTAAAGAAGCTCGCCGCAGATGTGGGAATCCCGTCCACACTCAAGGATATTGTCAAGGAAGAGGACATCCCGTTCCTCGCGCAGTCTGCATATGACGATGCATGTCGCCCGGGCAATCCCCGTGACACCTCCGTTGAGGAGATCACCGAGCTTTACAAGTCGCTCATGAAGTAAAATCAGCCTACAAGTCAAAGTCGTAATATAAAAATTGCCGTTGGAAAAAATTCCGACGGCAATTTTGCGCTATCTGTTTTTGTCTTTTTCGTGAGAAGGGGTGTTGACTGTTGACTCCTCCACGGGAACGTCGTAAATCTCGTTGTATGAATCCGCGCTGTCGATGTCGATGGGCGGGGTTGGGACAAGTCCCGTGCATTCAGTACCCGAGACGACATTCATCAAATTCAGCTCGATTATGCGTGTAAAATCGTCCTCGCAGGGAACATCGTGCTTTTCGCGTTTTTTATCCATGCTGAAACACATCCTTTCTGCAAGAATATTTATTTCCGTTTTGAGCCGAAATATGACAGTATATATTTTGTAAGATTTTATGTGATAAAATTTGAAAATTAATTTTATCCGCAGCAGCCCTCGCAGTCGTGGCAGTCGTGCTGTATCTTGCCGACAATAGGCTCGGGGTCGATGCCGAGACGTGTGTAATAATCGGCGACGGCGGCTTTTACAGCCTGCTCAGCGAGAACGGAGCAGTGAATTTTGACGGGCGGAAGTCCGTCGAGAGCCTCCATTACCGCCTTGTTGGTGAGCTTGAGCGCATCGTCGATGGTCTTGCCCTTGATGAGCACCGTTGCCATCGAGCTTGTTGCAATAGCCGCGCCGCAGCCGAAGGTCTTAAATCTGACATCCTCGATAACGCCGTCCTTGATTTTGAGATACATCCTCATAATATCGCCGCATTGCGGGTTGCCGACCTCGCCAACACCGTTTGCGTCGGGAATCTCGCCGACATTGCGAGGATTTGCAAAGTGGTCCATAACTTTTTCGCTATACATATTAAAAACTCCTTTGTGTGATGTAGTTTTACTGAGATGTAATTTTATCCCAAAGAGGGGAGAAACTGCGCAGGTATTCGACAGTCTCAGTGATTTTGTCCGCCATATAGTCGATATCGTCCTCGGTGAAATTTTCGTCAATGGAAATTCTGAGTGAACCGTGGGCGATCTCCTTTGGAATTCCTATAGCCAAAAGCACATGACTTGGGTCAAGCGAGCCGGATGTGCAAGCCGAACCGGACGAGGCGCAGATTCCTGCAAGATTGAGTCTGAGAAGCAGCCCTTCGCCCTCGATGCCCTCAAAGCAGAAGTTCGCGTTTCCCGCCAGCCTTTGCACAGCATCGCCGTTGTATCGCGAACGCTGAATTTTTAGAACCTTGTCAACCAATCTGTCGCGGAGAGCGGCAGTTTTTTGATTTTTGCCGTCAATATCCTTGACCGCCGATTCCAACGCCACAGCCAAACCCACGATTGCAGGCAGATTTTCCGTGCCCGCACGTTTGCCGCGTTCCTGCGCACCGCCGTCGATGAGATTCGGAATGTTGATTCCGCGGCGGATGTAGAGCAGACCGATACCTCTCGGCGCGTGAAATTTGTGACCCGAGAGCGAGAGCATGTCGATGCCCTGCTTGTGCACGTCGATGTCAACATGTCCGACCGCCTGCACTGCGTCGGTGTGGAACAGCACGCCCTTTTCACGGCATATCGCGGCGATTTCCGCTATCGGCTGGATCGTGCCGATCTCGTTGTTTGCGTACATTATCGTAACCAGCGCGGTGTCAGGTCGAATCGCGTCGGCAACGTCCTGCGGATGAACTATTCCGTTTTCGTACACCGGCAGATAAGTCACCTCGAACCCTTGCTTCTCCAAAAATTGGCAGGAATGCAGAACCGCGTGATGCTCGAATGCTGAGGTGATGACGTGCTTTTTGCCTTTTGATGCCATTGCATAGGCCGCGCCCTTTATCGCCCAGTTGTCGGCTTCCGAGCCGCCCGAGGTGAAGTAAATTTCGCTTGGCAGTGCGCCAAGGACTTTGGCTATTCTTTCGCGGCAGTCGATGAGCACGCGCTGAGCCTCAGTGCCTTTGGAGTAGAGGGAGGAGGGATTGCCGTAGATATTTTTCATGCAGTCGGTGACAGCCGCGATAACTTCGTCGGAAACAGGGGTGG
>JBGUUF010000009.1:0-12366 GCA_045133435.1 Acutalibacteraceae bacterium | reverse complement strand
ACCACTGCAAGGGGAGGGGTTATGGGACAAAGTTTTCAAACCAATCGCAGATAAACTCGCGCCATTCGTCGCTCGGAGCACGTTCAAGGCATGTTGCCTTTGATTCTTCAATAAAAATCGGCTTGGCGCGGAGCAATGCGCAGAGCCGTTCACGCTCGGTGCGCAGAGGATAGCCGCCTATGACAAAAGCATTGCGCCACTTGCCTTTGCGGATCCTGATCTGGTCGATTAATGTGTCGCGTATTCCGAATACATTTGATTTTAATCTCGGCGGTTTGTGCAGTCGATTGCAAAAACAGATTGATTCCCAAATGTTGTCAAGGTCAAGAATTAGATCGTCCTCGTTGGCGTTGTCCTTAACCCATGTTGACTTACCACTGCACGGTGAGCCGTAGACCAAATAAACCTCTTGCCCAAAGTGCATATTGCCGGTAAAACGCTTATGGGCTTTGTTGTGACAGCGAAAATGTATCAGCTCCACCAATTCAGGATTGAGCGAGATCGTGTAGTCATTTACATTCTCGTCGGTCAATTCAATTTTGTGGTGACCGATACAATCGTAAGCTTTAACGATTGGCTTGCCGCAGTGTGCGCAGATGATTTGACCTTTGTCGTTGGTACGTTCATCCATGAGGTTAGATCTAAAATTTTCCCACACTTTGGATGTATAGAAATTTGCTAATGTAAAAATCATTACCAATCATCCTCGGCTTTCTTCTTTTCAAGCTCCAGCTTCTCACGCTTGAGTGCAAGCTCCTCTTTGTCCATTTTCTTTTTATGGTCGAACATCGGACTTTCTCCGATTATTTCTCGGATCTCTTTTATTGCTTTGACGTTGCCTTGCTTCGCCTGCCGTATCAGGGCAACGGTTATTATTGTCAGGTTGGTTATATCTTCGTCCGAAAAATCGTCAATAGATATTCCCTCGGCGCCCAAAAGCTCCCAGTCGTCAACCGCTCGTGTCGGCATATCTAAAATGGTTTCAAGCATTTTTTTCATGCTTTTCTTTTTGCGCCGAGATTTCCCCGAGGCTTTGCCGCCTTTTGACGTCATTTCTCGGAGTTCGCTCGGAGTTCGTTCCGAATTAGGTATTAAATTTTGTTCATTCGGCACCCACCTCACCACCGTTTTTTTTGCAACACAAAAGCCGCAGGCGTTAACCCACGGCTTTCGTGTCATTTTTTGGGAGTTTATTCAATGCAAAAAAGCAATCAACCATCGTTCTGCGATTTCTTTTTACTTGTCTTTACATTTTCACTAACTACATTATACCACACCAAAACCGAACAAAACGAACAAGTTTATTGATTTTTGAAATTATTTAATAATTTTGGATTGTCGTGGATATAATCTTGATATCTTTGTCTGACACATCCCCAATCAAGATTTAACATTTTAGATATTTGGTTAAAACTATATCCATTGTTTTTTAATTCAAAAACAGTTTTGGGAGATACGTTAATTTTGTATTTATGCCTTTTTCCTTTTCTTAAATGATTACTTTCTCTTATTATTCATTTGAGCGTTCATTTTATTGCCGTCAATGTGATGTACACAAAAACTGCTCGGTATAATGCAGTTAAGCCAAAACATCATCAAAATCAATTGATGTGATAATATTATAAACGCTAATTCCTATAAAAACACAAATAGCTAATATAAACCAAAACATATTATTTTCTCCTTTCATATATCCCACAATCCCTCTAATATCGCCTGTAATCAATTTTCGGCGTTAATAAACACCAATTATTATATTTGCCTAAAAATCGACACACGGCTGAATTTCGGCGAAGTTAGAGGCATTGTGAGATGTTTGCTTTAGTCTGCGTACTCCCCAAAGGTCGGATGTTGCCTGACGTACCTGTGACACGCTATGCGCAGACTGTCGGCTGTTGTGTTGTAGTTCTTTGCGATCGAAATCCATGTTTTACCGTTTATGTAGTGTTGATAAATCGGATTTTGAAAATACGGCTCACATCGGGATATATATTTCCTGACCTCTTGGATTTCATCCTGCAAAGAGCGAATTTCAGCGAGTAAATGTTCGCGCTGAACCACGATTGAAGAAACAACGTCGGATTTGCCGCCTTTTACGCCAGCACCGTCGTTATTTTTTGAATCATAAATCAATCCCTGAAATTCGTATTCTAAGTTTGCAAGCAGAACAGCATTTCTGCGGTATTTTCGCAGTCTGAGTATTGTCAACTTTGCGTTCTCCTTTCGGACATCGGGTTTTTAGGACATTTGGCTACGGGCATTAATCCGTTTAAAATTCGGATATCGTTGAATGAAAAATCTTCATATGGAACGAATTCCCAAATTCCAGCGATTTTATTGTATTTCCAGTAAAATCCTTTTAGCGGATATTTCAAAGGCGGTTTGTTGACAGCGTTTTTAAGCTGTTGTGTGACATCTTCGAGCCGGTCTTTTAGTATTTCGTTTTCGCGTATCAACGATTTTTTTGAACGAAACATTGTTATCACCTCCCCGTCCCCGCCGCGCCGAGGACGAAATATTAATTTGTTAACAAGTATAGTGAATGAATTTTTAATGTAAACAGCCGCGCGGTGCTGTTGTGGGTAAATCAAAATGTCACGCAGGCGTTGAGCACTGCCGCCGCTATCCAGTAGATTGATTTTTGGTAATCGCGGTTCACTGCGCAAAGAATTGCCGCGCCGAGGTTCAGAACGATAAGAGCCGTCGGGAATATGTATTGTGCTTTCATTCGTTCGCCTCCTCAACATAACACCACGATTGCGGCGGGCGTGTCAACAGTTTTCGACAATAGAAATCACTCAATTCTTTAGGTTTATCGTATATAACAAGTTTAGAAATGTGCCAACCATAAAATTCTTTGCAGGGTTTATCCGTTCCAATATATTTTTTAAGCTCATCCAGTGTCATTGCGATTTGTTTTGCAAATTTCGGTAAATCTACATCGTCATTTCCCCAAATCTTATATAATACGTTTTCCTGTAGGTCAGGAGAATAAACAGCATTGAGCACAGAATCATCATCGCAAAATTCCGATTCGAATTGTGCTATATAATCACAAATGAAATCACCGATAATCATTCCACCGCCAAAAAAATCTCTGGCTTTCTCTGTGCCTATATTGATTGCTATATAATCTTCGTAATCAAATTTTGGCTTTATACAATAGATATAACACTTAAAAGGTGTTTCCAACCTTGGTCGGTTCTTCCTAATTTCAATCACCTTTTCGCCGCTTGCTATCTTGTTACACCACTTAGGGCGAATACTCAGCATAACCGCTTTCATTGATTTTCCCCCCAGTCTAAAGCCTGTCCGCAGTTAAAGCAGAATTTGTTAATCTTGTTGCAACCAAAATAATCATCAATCGACCCTATAGCTGTTTTACATTCCGGACATAAATAATTATCCATATCGTCTAAGCCTTCCGCTTTGGGCTTCATCGGTATTTGCTTATTAATAGCCGTTTTAGCAACCTTAACCGCCTCTATCAGGCTTTTGCGGTCAATGTCTATGTGTTCAAACGTACTTATTCGGTCAAGAGCTATTATCGCCGCTGCCGGGGTTAGATTATTTTTCATTTTCTTCACGCTCCTTCAATGCTGCTTCGGCTTCTTCGTTTTCAAAATTCAATCTGAATATAGCTTTCAAAGGGCATTTTTCTACGAAGCGCTTTGCAATTCGGATGATGCCGGTTGTAACAATGCAGTAGTCTCCGTTCATGTCGTTGTCATCGTAGAGGATCTCATCACCGTCATCAAGAAAACCATCAAAAGCGGTATCAATAAAATCCTTGCACACATCGTGATGAATGCAATCTCTGCATTTTCCCATAACAATTACCTCCCATTAACAATTTCATAAGTGTAACTGTCTATGTAGTTACCGCATTCGTCTTTTGTAGTTTCGTGCCAATGGTGAATATATCCGTTGTGACGCTTGCAGAATTTATCATAATGGCGCTTAACGGGATTGCTGCCTACCACACACCACTCAACCCGATGGTGTGTTTTTACAAGTTCCTCCAGTTTTTGGAAAACATCCCTTCCAAGGATAGGATTCCCTTTGTCGAAGGAGAAAAGTCCAAAACTCTGAACGGTGTCGCTATAATCGCTGATCCTGTATGTGAGGAATCCGATGACGTTGTCGCTCTTATCAACGATTGCGTATTGATACAGGTCGTCTTTCTCCTCGATCTTTGGCAAGCTGCTTCCACAACAGTATCCGCAATAGTAGAAATAATCTGTTGTGTACAAGTGCTCGGTGAACTTTCTTGTGATCTCATTTGTATATAAGAGTGCCGGCTTAAGCATTGCTTTCACGCTCCTTCAAAAATCGTTCGGCTTCTTCACGGCTTAAAAAGACGGTTTCGCCTAATTCATACCAGTGATAAAATTCATCATAGTCGGGCGCAAACTCTCTCGGCGATTCGCCAACCCAAAAGCCGTATGTGCCGATTTCAGTTATAAACTGAACGGTGTCGCTGACCGCGTTTTTTCCAACTGTGAATGTATATTCTTGTAAGTCAATTTCGTCTAAGCCTTTCAGAACAAAATGAACAGCGTCGCAAAGATGAACTGATTGAGGCAGCTCCACGAACCGGGAGCGGTCTTTGAAGTGTTCGCAATCATCACATTCAAGCAAGCCCTCAATCTCTTCAACTTTTAGCGGTATGCCGTTTGCTTTTGCTAGTTCATTGGTGTAGTATCTGCACACTTCAACGTGTAAACAATTCTTACAAGTTGCCATTATTTCACCTCAAAATCTCTAATTTGAATGTCAATGATTACATACCCATTTGATTGACATTGCTTTGCATATTCAACCGCTTCATTTAGGGTTTCAAACCCTTTGTCAATTTCCCACCACCCATTATAGGGATAACGAGAAGCACAAACCGTATATTTATATCCCATCACTCGCTCACCTCCGCTTCGATGATGGTTGGGGCTTCGTCAACTATTCCAAAGAAATTAACCCAGTGACGGTCATTTTCAAACGCTTGACCCATTGCTTCCCATAACTTTTCCGCATCAATCAACCTGCCGTGATTCGGCGGTAAATCGGCTACAATATTCAGCGCTTTTTGCGCCGCCTTTACCGCCTCGCGCAGCTCCTCGCGGTCAACCTCAATGCGTTCGGCTGTAACTAAGCGGTCAAGAATGATTATTGCTTTGCGGTAGGTCATTTGCATTTGCTTCACGCTCCTTCAACGCCTGTTCGGCTTCTTCAATTTTAGCGCCGCAAGAAGGGCACGGCTTTAATTTCTCTAACACTATTCATCACCCCTCAATCATCAACACATTGTTTTTGGTAACGGGAGCAAGGAAATAATCAACGTTGTTCATGACTTCGTTATACGCTTCTTCTCCCTGAAAACTGTTAACGACTTCTTTTTCTTCTTCCGACAAATCGTGATAAACTTTCTTGCCGTAGGAAGGCGGCAGCCACTTTTTCCGCATACCTGCATAAATATTGAATCGCTCAATCAGATTTTGGCAGTTAAAGGTCAAATGGATTGTGCCCTTTTTATAGAACGTCGCATTGAAAAATTTGAGCGGAACATTTTTTGTTATTCCCTGTTCAAAGCTGTTCTTTACCGTATTCCAAAGGTCAACATCCGCAGTCATGTTACCGTCAAAGTAATTCAAAACTCGTTCAATGTCGGATAATACTTCGCTTGCTTCGTAAACTTGCGGCTTGCCGTTGTAGCTGCTGTAAACGCCGTAACACGGAATAATTACCTTTTTATCGATTTTGTGAGCTTTATTGGTTTTCCAGCCGTTGTAATAATGACGGTTCTTCTGCATTTCAGGGTACCATGTATGCGCCTCTGTCAGCCTGTCGAACATAGCTATTATTTCTTCCTCAACACCGTGCTTGATTTTGGCGTTCATTTCCGCGCTGAGTGAATAGATATTGAACTCGTTGAATTCATAATCGGAAAGCTTGTTAATCATGCTCTGATATTCTTTTTGGAGCTTTGATGTCAATCGCCCGATGTATTTGGGATTTGACAAGAGCGCCTGCCAATATTTCAGCCTTACGCGCTTTAGGTACTGATTGACCGAAACACTGTCATAGCCTCTCTCGTTGGAATCCGTCAATCTCAAAATCGGTTTTTTATCATATTCATCATCACTAAATGCGGTTGACATATACGGTATCATTGCTCGATATTGGCGAATGAGCTCAATGCCCGATTTTGCTTCGACGTTATACAGATTGATCGCCGCTTTTATGTAGTCAGAAACTTCCAGCTCCGTGGCTTCGGAAAAATCATCCTCCAAATGCTCAGCCGATTTGAAGCGGTTATATATATCACTTTCATCCGTAGCAGCAGGAATAAATACTTTTATCAGTGCGATTTCTACATCTGTTTCCCGCTCCGCCTCTGAAAAAGCGTTCTCGATGTATTCAATTTGAGCACTGTACTTTTTGAGCAGACTAACAAGTTGTTTTCGTCGCTCGGTATATGGATTTCTGATTGTTTCAGCGTTCAGCAGACAAATGATACTGCCGCCGCGTTTTTGAATGTCGAGAGCTTTCAGCAGGTGCAGATCACCGTTTGAAAATGGCGGGTTCATAATAATCAGGTCGTACTGCTTATAGCTCGAAAACTTTAGAAAATCATCATAGACAATGTGAATTCCTGATTCGAAAAATGTACTTTTTTCGTTTTCCAAAAACTCAAGACGCTGTTTTTCGGTTTCAGTAAGCTCCGTGCGTTTCTTGGTGTTCCAATCATATGTTCGCTTATCTTCAATGGTTCTGATTTCTTTACATACTTTTACTCTGCGTTCTTCCGAAAAATTGTATTTTAAAATCTGCCTGAGATTTTCATCTTTTTCTATGCAGTCAACATCAAAACCGTATCGATATTTTGATTCGTATTTGGCAATCTCCCTGAGAATATCTCCTTTGCCTGCCGACGGTTCAAGAATAGTATTGAAGTTGTATAAGTCAACGTCATTCAACATCTTGCTTACAATCGGCTCGGGCGTAGGATAGAATTCATTGTTGCTCTTGTCTGTCAGCTCCAGCAAACTGTTAAAATTCATCAATCATCCCTCCCGATGTAAATTAAGCACATCATACCGACGCCGATTAAGCCGCCGAGCAGTATTCCGCAGATAAAAAGTATCATGTTTTTATTTCTCCTTTCTGAATTGCCGCTGCCTATTCTCTTTTTCTCATTGTTACGACAAGCGACCATGTACCGTAATCCTCGTTATACACCGCATCCGCGCTGATGAAGCGGAAGCCTTTATATCGGTTCTCCCAATAGTCCGCGTCGTCAATGCGTTCCTTGCATAGCTTTTCAAGAAAACGCGGCTTGAAAACGCCGTCTTTCGGTTTTGGTATTTCGGGCTGTTTGAGATTCCGTGAAGGTGTATAGCGTTTTCGGGTTTCGGGTAAACGCTCATTATGCCACTCCTTGACAAAATACTTTGACAGCGCTTCGAAACCGTTTGAGCCTTCCTGCAATTCTTCAACCTTCTTTACATCACCCTTTCCCCAGATGTTTTTATATTCCTTGCGCGTCAGGCCGCCGTTAATAACCATGTGGATATTGAATCTCGGTTTTCCTGTTCTGCGGCTGACTGTATATTCAATGACGTATATGTATTTCAGTTCCGGCAAACCCGCCTTTTTCCGGGCTCGGCGGATGCGCTTAAAAAAATTATTTACGTCGCGCTTGCACGCTGCGTATGTTTCGGGCATTTCGGCGTCGGTGTATGTGAATGTGCAATAGTAATCTTCCTCAGCGCGAAAATTCGCTTCGATTAGCCGGAGCAGTTTTTTTTGAGCGTTCTTATCATTCAGACGTTTTTGCACCGCTCGGCTGACACGCTTTTTAGATCCTCGCGAGTAACGCCGCCCGTTTGATGATATAAGATAGAACTCAGCCTCAAACATTTTGCCTGAGCGTATCCGTTTTTCTCTGACTTTCATTTTGACCTGACCTTTTTCTTCTTTTCTTTGAGGGGACAAAAGAGAAAAAAGTGTTTTTCCCTTTTTTCCCCTTATCCCCCTTTTATTCCTTTTTCTTGGCTCACTCCACTTTTATTTTTATTTCTGTTATTCTGACGGCTACAAAAATAATACGGAATACAAGCCCTAAAAACGGCTTGAGCCGCCTATAAAAACGCGCGACAGCCGCACCTGCCGCGCCGATGCAAGTCTGTTAAATTTTTAGAGGTATTTGTATGAACATTATTTAAACAAATCTGTGCGGAGATGTTGTTTACTGATTTAAGCCGAGATATTTACATATCAGGGCTTGAGCCTGTTCCCAACCGTAACAAACCGCGACGGCATAGCCTTGATTGGTAAGCTGTGCAAGCCAGTAGTTCTGATTGTTTGTCGGCTTGTTTTTGCCGTACTTCATTTCAATATACAGACCGTGAAACTTTCCCCTCGGGACAGGCAGGCACAAATCAGGCACGCCCGATTTTACTCCCTGCCGCTTTAGGTTCGCGGCTTCTCTGACATCTCGGCTTCCGCCGTTCGGTATATGATACAGCAACTCCAATTCGGGATGCTTGCCAACCATAAACGCCGCCCATCGGAACAGCTTTTCCTGTTCAATCGCTTCATGCTGTAGCTTCTTCGGCATGGGTTTCCTCCTGCGCCTGCACAAGCCGCCGTGCCCGGCTTGCATGTCCGGCAGTAACAAATGATGATATAAAAAGGAAGATATTTAAAGAAACGATGTTTATATGTAAAACGCTGCACGGTTGCGCTGTTACCGATTATGATAAATTTGAACTTATGTATTCCGTGAGGAAATTCCTCGCCACGCTCTTTAGCTTTTCGGCTTTTTCGGGATCGGAAGCGTTGATTTTAAGAACCGCCCCTGAGAATTTATTGAAGCTTTCCTGTGCCTCTGTAAAATATGTGCTTGCTCTGACTAACTCGGCGTCGGCGTTTTTGTCGAGCCGTTCCGCCATTGTCCGGGCTTTTTGAAGCGCTTCGGCTTTTTCTGCCTCCAATACGGAAAGCTTGTCTTTGTATTTTTGCTCGGCTTCCGTTTTTGCCTTTGCCGCTGCCTGAGCTATTTCCTTGTCTTTGTCGGCGTTGGCTTTCTTTACCGCCTTTTCCTTTGCCTCTTTGATTTTTGCTTTATGCGCTTTTTCAAGCTCTTTAAGCTCGGCGGCGTGCTTTTGTTCAAGCTCCTTTGTACGCTCCGCCGCTGCCTCTGCTATCTCGGTCTCTGATGGCTGCTGCACCGCAACCTCCGTTGGACGGCTGCGAAGTTCCGCGTTTTCTTCCTGCAAGGATTCGTTTTCTTCCTGCAGGCGGTTTATTGTGTCGTTATTCGCCTTGTCAACATTCTGCAAAAGGTCGATTTGCTCAGCCTGCTCCTTTGTTTTGGCAACAAGCTCCTTCATCTCGGCGACTGAAATGTTTTCAAGGTCGTTTTCCTCAATAAACTCCGCGCGGTCCACTGCCGTTACTTCGGTGAGAAGCTGCAGCTTAGTTATTCCGAGCTGTGCATTTGACTGCAAAACGGTACTTCCGAGCCGTTCATAGGTTTGTATGTAATTGTACGCCTGTCGCTTTTTGATGCCGCAGGCGCGCTCGGTGTATTCTTCAAATTTTTCAAAGCCGATCGCCTTATAGCTCTGTGTGTCGCGCATACGCTTTAAATTCTCGCAAAGCGTTACCATTGCCGACGCCGCTGTCTGCATTGAGGATATAATATTGTTGTGCATCTCAATTGCCGACACCGCCACGGGCGACATCTCGGATATTGTAAAATCAGCGATTGTCATTAGGCTGTTTTCTGACATAGTTTCTTCTCCTTTTCCGGTTTCTGCTGTATCCAGTTGAACCACTTGTTTTTAAACGCCTCAACCTCCGGCGTCGTTCCTCTGTTGCCCTTTCCTCTGCATTGAACAACCCGCGTTAAGGCGGGATCGATTTCAAGTGTATAAAACGGCTGTTCGGGGTTTTGCTTATCACGGATCAGACAGATTATTGTTGAACCTTTTTTATACCGTTGCCGATAGTTGGCGTAAACGCAGTGCGAAAGTGCGTTTGCTTCCTCCAAAAGCTCAGCGTCACCCTTTGCGGGACGTATAAGTAAATTGCCGTCCTCATAAAACAGCACGCTCAAAAGACTTTTATAACGCATACGGAACTTCTTTTCTTCTCTTGCCGCTGCCGCTTTCTTGGCGGTCGCGCGGCGGTTAATCTCTACCGTCAGAGCGTCGTGAGCTTGCTTGAAATTATGCGGATATAGGTTTTCCTGCGAGAGCGGCATTTTGAGTTCCTTTAGCTGTTTGATATAATCTTCATAATCGGACCTATGGCGTACTTTTTGTCTTCGCAAATATTTATAATGGTTGTTAAAATCATCAAGAGAGGTTGCTTTGAGTTCTTTTATGTAATCTTCCATATATAAACAAGTATATATGTAATTATTGATAATCCACTCAGCGTTTTGCGGCGTGACACCGTATTTCAAAACCATTTGCAGGCGAAAAATATTTCTTATTTTATTATCGCTATCGGCCATTTCTGAAAGACTTTTTACGGCAAGCTTGTTTAACCCCGTTGCCGCGTAGAAATCCGACTTTCTAAAGTTAATCAGTTTATGCAGGTTGAATCTTTCAAGATGATACCAGATTAAATCTTTAAAACCCTGTTTCATCATCTTTTCAATTAATGACGGGTTTCTTTGATAAAGTGCCAAATACTCAGCGACGGTATACAGAGGACATCCGCGGTCCTCAACCGTTTTTTCGGACGATATGTACTCGACAACGCAGGAATACTTGAAATCACCCTTGAGCGCGGATTTGTCAATAGTCCATGTCGCGTAACCTTTGAAACCGCTGTACATTCTGCCCGCCCAGGGTTTTGAAGTGTGAACACTTGACATTGGCAGCCATTCAAAATGTGTTTCGGCCGTTTCTGCGTTATACCAATCACAAAAATAATAATACGGGGATCCCGCTTTCGGGCGACGCTGAAAACGGTAGGCTTTGCCGCCGCTGTAATACACACGCTGGTGCTCGGAATACTCTACATCGGAATCGATTCGCATTTCATGACTTAGATGTACATAGAAGCTTCTCAGGATTATTCCGCCGTCGGAAAGCGGCTGAATATAATATAAATAGTTTTCCTGCCAAAGCTTTCCGCGCCCACGGTTGCGGTCTTTATATATGACATTCGCGCCGCATTTCGGACAATTGCAGTCTTTATTGTGCTTTTTCTCATAGAACAGCGTTTCATCGGCACGCGTAACCGTTTTCATATTATTAATATCGATGTTGAATTCACGGCGGCAGCTTGTGCAGTAGGCTGTTTTATAGCCTGCGTCGTTTTTCCATACAAAAAGGTATTGCTGCCATATAAAACAATCGCGGAGCATTGTTTTGAAATCGGCGGGCAGTTCAGGCGTGAGGCTGAGAATTTCCGAATCATTCATAGCGCACCTCACATGAAATCGAGCAGATCAATAGGCTCTGCCGCTGCGGTCTTTTGTGCAGTCAACTGCACTTCGGTGTTCTGCGCTGTAAATCCGTAGTATTCGCGGACCCAGGACCAAACAACGGCGTCCTCGATAACCGCGCATCCGTTTTTTGACTGACTGCGCGCCTTGCTCATTACAGAGGAAGCGCAGGCGGTGAGAGTTTTTCCGTCGGCTATTGCTTTAGCCGCCTCCGCGTCGTTCGTCAGACACTTGTCAATAATGTACTGTCCTATCGTTTTTTCTAAGCTTGCGCCCTTCTCGGCTTGTTCATCTATCGTGTTGATAGCTCTCTGTATTAAATCACTCATTTTTGACCTCTTTTTCTTGATTAATTTGAAATTGTGTGTTATAATAATTGTAGTGAATTTCTTTGACCGTTCACTTTTGACCTTTGAGCACTGAGTTATGTTTATCATCTCAGTGCTCTTTTTCTATGTTCTCGTATTCCGACGGCGTGAATATGTATTTTATTCTGACCTGCAGGGTCGAACTCGGACAATTCGCGTCTTGAAGAATTGCGGAACAGATTATATTCCCCCTTTGACCGCGTGTGTAAACTATCGCTATGATATGACTGCACTTTACAACGTTCATTCCGGGGACGTCGGCGATTACAGGCTCGACGTTTACAAACGCTTTCTTGACGCTTTCTGCGTGCTCATTGGTGCTCGCGGCGGCGTCTTTTATTTTTACGTCGTCAGATTTGAAGTGGATGCGGCGGCACGGCATTTTCGAAAAGTTTTTCGCACTGTCAAGATCCTGCACCTCAGCGTCACAGCGAACCTTGCCGCTGCTGCCTAATGTGAATATAACCGTTTTGATATATCCGTTTTTAATGGGATTGTCTTTGTCGGTGGTAAACACAGGCAACATCTGAATAA
>JBGUUF010000008.1:0-5094 GCA_045133435.1 Acutalibacteraceae bacterium | reverse complement strand
TCCGTCCATCATACCGCCGACTCCGCCGACGCAGTAATCAACATAATCGCCCGCGGTCATCACATTGCTATCAGGGTACATCTCCTTTATCGTTTTAATTCTTTTCTCGATCTCGGCGGAGCTCGGAGCGTCGTGAAATCGAATCTGAAAATCGTTTAAGCCGACAAGATTTTGAAAGCTATAGGTCTGCCCCGGATACAGGCGGATATTATCGCCCAAGGACATCATCGTTTGGTAAATAGCCGTGATCATACATTCCGATTCGCCGTCAGGCGTTTTGACCGTGACGGTATCGCCTATCGCGACATTTAATTTGTCGGCGACAACGTAGGACATGGCTATCTCATTTTTGTTCTGCGGCGCGGTTCCTTCCAGATACATATACTCGTCGGGGGTCATATTGATTCCCTCTACGCCGTTAGTTTTCAACTCTGTATCGCCTTTGGATACGACAACGGTTGTAATGACTTCCACAAAGCAATCCGCATCCCAGCCCTTTTCTGCCAGATTGGACTCCACCTCGGTTATTCTTTTGTTCATCTTATCTCTGCCGTCCGCAACCATATATTTCTCGATTGCGCCGGATTCAACAACCGCCAAATCACACTCCGCCATATTGATCCAGCCGAGCATCTTGCCGCTCGTCATCGTTGAGGAAATATTTAGACCGACCATCAGCATAGAGATTCCGACGAAAAAGGTGAACAGCATTATCAGGAACCGCTTGGGACTGCTGAGAATATCGTTGACCGCCATAAAGAATACGGGGCGCATGGGCTTTTTGCCGAGCTTGATGATTCCCTTTTTATTATAGCGCTCGCCTGTTGTGCCGCTGCGGATCGCGTCAACGGGTGTGAATTTTTTGACCTTGCGGGTGCTGAGATAACAAAAGAGCAGAATGATTCCCACAACCGCAGCCGCGCAAATAATTCCCAACAAAAGGCTGTTGCCGTTCTCCATCACGATGCTCTGTGACACCGATTTGAGAAGCATACTGCCGAACGGGAATGACAGTGTCAAACCGATGGTTGCGCCTAAAACGGAAATCGCCAGATATTTCACCAGATACAACGAACGGATCTTTCCGTCGGGAATACCGATCGCCTTCATTATGCCGATTTGTCGGAATTCCTCGCTGAGCGTGAAGCTGATGGTAAAGCGCAGGATCACGACGGCGATCAAAATCAGTGCGATGCTGACCACAAGCAATATCCCGACGACGATCATTTCCATAATGTAAGTAAACTTTAACAGAGATCGGTCTAAACTGAAAGCTATCGCGTCGCAATCGTTCAATGCTTTTTCAAGCACGGGAATGTCATCGGTTTCCATGAAGCTGAGATAAAACAGATACGGTTCGAGCGGTTCGGCTTTTTCAAACGCCTTGTAATCGTTTTCGGAAATCAAGAACCTAGCGTTGCCCATCATTCTCGATCCGAGCATCGCATCCTTGAGCGTGTCCTTGACCGTAAAGGTGCGGGTGACGTCCGCTACGGTAAGCTCGACCTTGTCGCCGACCTTGGCGTTGCTGTTGTCAAGAAGGGACTGACGGACATATACCTCACCGTCGGCGACCGCGGTGATCTCGTTATCGCTGCCGTCAAAGTACCTTTGTATCTGATGAGACAGACAGCACACCAGACTGGTGTTCGCGTTCTGGCTGTCATTTTCCTTTACGTGTCCGACGAACTTGTGCTCCGAGAGGAAAATACATTCCTCCTGCTTAAAGTCGGTCAGTCCATCGGCGTTTTTGACCGCGTCGGCAACCTTTACGGTTCCTCCGCTGCGCTCAAAAACGACATAGTCGCCTACTCCTGCCTTATCAAAAAAGCTGTCGAGCGAGCCCGTCATCGCCGTTAGATTCATCACGCTTGAAGAAATGAACATTACCGACAAAACTACAAACAACAGTATGATCACGTTCATTGTCTTTTTGCGTTTCAGGTCGCGCTTCAAAATATCAAAAAACATACGCCTTCTCCTTTTCTGCCTATTATTGTATCACAAAATCCGCTTTTGTGAAGCTTGCAGATCAAGTATAGCGGAGAAATTATTAAATAATCCTTAAATGAAAAATGAATTTGAAATTATTTCAAAAATATTTAAGCAAGTTATTAACAACAGGTCGCTGTGTTCCTTAATAGCGTATTTGTACTGTCGGGAGTACAAATACACTGCTTGTTTAGACGTGACATCAACTCGTCGTCGCAATATGTCGAACGATTTTAATTGACAACTAAACTGTCACCATTTATAATAATAACTGTACACAGAACGTACACCCACAACTGAATAATCCATAAGATTAAAGAGCTGCAATAAGCAAAGATTTATCTTGCTTACACTACAACAAGCACTTTGAATTATCAAAAGAAGGATAGAATAATTTAAAGTCAAGTTATATAAGGCTTCTTACACCAAGGGGATAGTTTACCCTTTTTCGTATGAGAATGAGCCTTATTATAACTTGGCTTTTTGTTGTGTTTAAATAATTGAAAACCGAACACAAAACAGTCACTATTGTCAGTGACGGAAAGGAAATCATATGACTAAAGGACAACTAATTGTTGCTATGACACTGGGCAAAGCCAACCGCGAGGGGTATCCAAAACTTACGGAGAATCATCCTTTTTTCGGAAGGTTAAGAGCATTTATGGTCGGGAAGCACTACTGGATGGGTACAGCTACTGACCTGCTTACCGAAATGAACGATACCACTACGCCGCCGAATACAGTTACTAAACTGCTCAATAAGTATTCTTTTGAATTGTATTGCAGTAGCGGTATTGATGTGAATTTTCGGCGAACAAACCGCAGAAGAATCATTGAGCTTCGCTATCATAGACAACCATAAATAGTGTTAGGGTGACAGGTTTGTTTACAGTTCTATGAGAATACAAAATAACCATGTCACATCTAAACAAGCAGACTGTTTTTACTCCTGCTATGCAAAAACAGTTCAGAACAATAGGGACACCCTAAACCCGTTTATTAAGAAAGAAGGTAAAAAACTAATGAAATACTATGATGATCAAGGTAACGAGCTAAATATTCGTACCGAATTAAACGATATGCTTGGCGAGCTATATGACAAGTTTGACAAGATGACTCCGGAGGAACGGATGTCTTGGTATGCCAGAGGAATGTATATCAAACCGTTAAAGTATACGCAAGAGATTGATAATACAATCTATATTGTTCGCACAAGCTTTAACGATAATTCAAACTTAACCGTTTATGATACGGTTGAGAGAATCACATCAAAAGCTATATAATTTATCGCTTTAAAGTGTTGAATTTAGCAGTCAGATATGTTATAATAGGATTATCCTACAAAGACATATCCGACTGTGGAAAGGAGCAAAATGAGTAAACAGTCAGATAAAGACAAAATAACCGCCCTATACTGCCGACTATCCCGTGATGACGAGAATGAAGGTGTATCGGGTTCAATTAAGAATCAAACCGAAATATTACAACGCTACGCAGCTGATAACGGCTTCAAGAACACCAGATTGTTTGTAGATGATGGTTTCTCCGGTACAAACTTTGACCGTCCCGCCTTCAACGAGATAATGAAACTCGGAGAGGAAGGCAAAGTTGGAACGCTGATCGTCAAAGACCATTCCCGTCTCGGACGTAACCGCTTGGTAGTCGGAGCCTTGATGGAAGAAGAATTTGACCGTATGGGCATTCGCTATATCGCCATCATGGATAACATCGACACCAAGAACGGTATCAGCGACCTTGTACCTATGCAAGACCTCTTTAACGAATGGCACGCAAAGAACACCAGTGACAAAGTGCGCAGAGTGTTTCAAAGCAAAGGCAAATCAGGCAAGCCGTTGACCACCAATCCACCGTTTGGATATATGAAAAATCCCGACAACAAAGACGAATGGATCATTGATGAACCGGCTGCCAAAATTGTCAGGCGTATATATAAGATGTGCGTATCGGGACTCGGACCGTCGCAGATTGCAAAACAGCTAAAAGCAGACAAAGTGATGACTCCGACGGAATACTGGATCAGCATTGGCAGGAACTGTGGCAAGCCACCGAGCGTATCGTATCATTGGTGTTCTGACACGGTTGCTTCCATTCTTAGTAAGCAGGAGTATTGCGGAGATACGGTCAACTTCCGCAGCCAACGCAAGTCCTTCAAGAACAAGAAGAAGGTTGAGCTTCCGCCCGAACAATGGTTGGTATTTGAAAATACACACCCGGCTATTATTGATAGAGAAACCTTTGAACTAGTAAAGGAGCTACGCAAGAACAAACGAAAGCCGACAAGAACAGGAATTGTCAGTATGTTTTCGGGATTGGTTTATTGTGCCGACTGCGGTGAGAAGTTGTATTACAGCGCAACCAACAACTATAAGGAAAATCAAGCGTACTTCTTCTGTTCATCCTATCGCAAAAACTCCGACGTATGTTCAGCCCACTACATTAGAGAAAAAGTGATCTACTCGTTGGTGCTGGAAAATATGCAGAGGGTGTTTCTGAATGTTCAAGCCTACGAAAAAGAGTTTGCCCGAAAGCAAATGAATTGCTACACAGAGGAAAAACGCAAAGAGTTGGCAGCTAAACGTCGGGAGCTGAATAAAATCAAAAAGCGAGTATCTGAAATCGATGACCTTATCTTAAAAATCTATGAGGATAATGTGTTACATAAGATTTCGGACGAACGCTTTGAAATGTTTAGCAAACGATATGAAGATGAACAGCAGGAGCTAAAAGCGAAGATACCTGAGCTTGAAGCCTTTCTCTCAACTGAAACCGATAAGACCGATAACTTGCAGAAGTTTATAGCAAGAGTAAAGCAAATTACAAGCCCGAAAGCTCTGACACCCGAATTAGTCAATGAGTTTATTGACAAAATTGTCGTTTCAGCACCTCGCTACCTTGACGTCAAGCGGTATCAACTGATAGACATTCACTACAAAGGCGTTGGTATCATCAATATCCAAACACCTGAAGAATTTGAAAAAGGCTTCCAAGCCAAAATGAAACAGCGCAGACAAAAGTCTGCATAGCAAAAACTACGGCATAGCATAAAGCCGTGCCGTAGTTAAATACATTAGATTTTACAAG
>JBGUUF010000007.1:0-1103 GCA_045133435.1 Acutalibacteraceae bacterium | reverse complement strand
CACGGCAAATGGATCCGGGTCGGAAATATCCCAATCCAACAAATCGCTCGACACAGCAAATGCCCTCGGGAGCACCAGCGTGTTTTCATAAACATTCTTGTCGCCGCTGCTTATATCGGTGAGCTTAAGATAATTCCTCTCACTGCTGTAGGGACTGATGACGTATTTCAAATTCAGCACCGAGTCGGAAAACGGCGTGTAACGGTTGAAATTGTACTTATTTATGGTGTCGTTGGCATAGCCCAAAGCGTCCATCAGCTCCAGCATACTGCCGTTGTTCGGGGTCGCATAATACGAAAGACTGGAGTAATTCATATACACCGATTGGTTGAGCACGCTTGCGCTCTCATCGTCAATGCGGTAAACATCACTGTCCGACACCTTGATGTCGTCAATAAGCGTTTTGTTGACCTCCAACATTTCGTCATAATAAGACACAGTGGTATATGCGCTGAAGTCGTTGAGCTGCTTCACAATATCCACGCCGCTGAAGGTCATTTCGCCCAGCACCAACAGCAGCATTATCGCCATAGCCGCATTTTTTCCGACCGCGCCCATAAATTGAGCCGCTATCAGCGCGATAAAGAGCATGAGCATCACCGAGGACACTATCAGCATAAGCATACTGCTGTCGCTATCGAGGAAATACACCGCGAAAATCACGACCGCAAATCCGCAGGTCACGGCGATTATTTGATTGAAGCTTATCTCTTCGATGCATTGGACAGCCTCACACGCCATTAACAGCAGTGTGAACGAAATCAGAAACGAAAATCTGTAGGGCAGACCCGATGTTATGTGGAATCCGTGCCACGCGTAATTTACATACGACAGCATGGTGGACAGAATAATTATCGACGCTGTCGCCGACAATACTATCTTTTTGCGGAGCGGTATCTTTCCGCAGGTCAGGAAGAACACCGCGAGTATCGGCACGAGCAACGAGCAATAGACATTCGGCATGGCATCGTTGAGGTAACTCATTTCACTGCCCCACAGAAATCTCGCCGCCAGCTTGAACGGGTCATAGCTCAGCACGTTATCCAACGCGCCCTCATAAACATGTACTGCGGCGGAGGATATTGCAAATGCCGAGGGTATCA
>JBGUUF010000006.1:0-6768 GCA_045133435.1 Acutalibacteraceae bacterium | reverse complement strand
CATATTCACGGCTACGGGCAGTACGGCAAATTTGTCGTGACTGAGCTGCTTCAGCGAAAGGTAAAGCTCAAAAAGTCCAAAAACATAGATGTGCGAGAATACATCAACGACATGCCGAGGGTCATGGCGGCGGCGGACCTCGTTATCTGCCGTGCAGGCGCTATGGCGCTGTCTGAGATACAGGCGCTCGGCAAGGCCGCGATACTTATCCCGTCCCCGAATGTGGCGGAGAATCATCAGTATTACAACGCGATGGCGATGGTCGATCGAAATGCGGCGGAGATAATAGAGGAAAAGGACCTGACCCCCGAAAAGCTTACCGCGATGGTAGACAGTCTGGCAGGAGACAGGAAAAAGCTGGAAAAAATGTCAGCAAATGCCCGCAAAATGGCAATACTCGATTCGCGGGAAAGAATATACAATGTGGTGCATTATGTTTTGAAAAAATACGGGAAACTGTGATTTTTTGTGAAGCCGCCGTGCAATGAGCACACAGTATAAAATTGTTATTATATTATTAAAAAAATATAATTTTTTAGCTATTGAATTTATAGCTGCGGGTATGGTAAAATGATAATGTTACCCGTAATTTGAATTAAAGGAGTTGTGTATGTGGGCAGTAAAAAAAAGAGACATGCAAGCAGTAATAAGAACCGCCGCACCAACAGCACTGATGCTGTCCGCAAGGCACAGCCTGATATGTCAAAATATGCCGGGGCGGTCAGCAATAAATCCAAGCGCAATTACGCTGATCTGAAGCTGGTTCGTCCCGAAAATCTCACTGAGTACGCTTCGCGAAGCTCGACGGAAGGCAGAAGTTCTGTCAGGACGGAAAGCAGCGGCAAGAGCGCGTCGGGAAGTTACTCAAGGAGTGGCAGGCAGTCGCCGGCAAAACGCAAAACGTCGTCGGCATCGCCTAAGTCGGACAGCTCACGTCCCCGCAAGCCAAAAAGCACGGGACAGAAGCCGGCTCAGTCGGTCAAAAAGAATACCTCTAAGGCGGGAAGCAAGCCTTCGTCTGTCAAGAAAAAAAGTTCATCCCAAAAAACGCACGGCGCAGTCAAGAAGCCGCGTCCCGCCCAGCGAGAGCCGGTCGTGGAATATGCGCAGGACGAATACAGCAAGGCGCTGAACAATTCTGATTTTTACAGCTCGGTGATCGAGAAATATTACATCAAGCACCCCGAAGAGCTGGAAAAACGTGAGAAAACAGGCATTCCCCGCAAGAAAAAGCCGCCTGCCGAAGCGTCGGTCAAATCTTCTAAAGTAGGCAAGCGCAAGCCGAAAGCATCACCCGATGTTAAGCCGGACAGTAAATCGGTTGCTGAAATGGCGGTGAAGAGCCGCGGTTCATCGAGCAAAAAGGATCGCGCCAAGGTGGTCAAGGGCGGCAAAGCGAGGGGCGTAGTTCCCACGCGTGCGGCTCACCGACGTGTGAGACAGCGCAACCGCCGCAAGACAGCCGTGTTCAATTCGGTGATAGTGCTGGCGACGGTGGTCGGTCTGGTGGCGTTGTATGTGGGGATATTCTTCAATGTCAAAAAGATCGAGGTCAAGGGCGAAAGTCCATACAGCGAAAATCAGGTGATAAGCATGTGCAGCTTCACCGAGGGAGACAATATTCTCTTTGTTGACGCTGACGGCAGCGAGAAGAAGATAACTCAGAAGCTGCCCTACATCGAGAGCTGTACCATCACGCGCAACCTACCCGCGACTGTAGTGGTGAACGTGACCGAGGTTGAGATACTCGGTGTGGCGGAGATAGCGGCGAACTGCTGGGCTTCGATAAGCACCAAAGGCAAGATCCTCGACACTGTGACCAATTCTGCTGTAGTCAGTTCCAGTGACGTGCTGGTATCGCTTACATATGATTCGGAAGCGGTTTCTGCGAGAGCCGTGGCGGATAAGAAGGGACTTCCCGTGCTGGAGGGCGTAGATTTCAAAAACAGCTCGGTTGACGGCTATATTCAGGGTGAAGCGGCGGAATATCTCGCCGATTTCGAGCAGATATATGCCGCGGGTCAGAAGCTGGGAATGAAATTCACCTGTCTGAGATACGGCGATAAGGGCTATGAAGCGGAATATGACAGCAGAATAACCATCGTGCTCGGCGATATTTCGGATAAGACCACGCTGATGAACAATCTGAAGGCCGCCGATTATATACTGCGCAGCGGTGATATTACCGAGCATGAACGCGGAAAGATAACGTATATAAAGAATGAGATCACCTACAGTCCGAGCTACGAGCAGGCAGAGGAGGAGACGGAGCAATCGGATAGATCCGCCGAGTCTAAGCCCGCTCAAAGCAACACAGGTTCTCAGAACGATACGTCATCCTCACCGCCCAATGATACATCGTCAGACACACTGAACTCGGAGTAAATTTAACTTCAGTTGGTAAACTTATGGTAAAGATAAATTCATAATATCGCCATAGTTTGACGTTTTGCATATAAATATCGCTCAGGATGCTGAAAAAATTTAATTCAATATGTTGTTTTTTACGAAAAAACATATTGAAATTTCAGTTGAAAAGTGTTAAATTATTAAGTAGAATACTGAAATTGACGGAAATGAGAGGAATAATGGCATTCCCTCAGGAAAATTCCTTACAGGAGGACTTAAAAATGGCATTTGAATTCGACCAGGACTATGAAAACAACGTGGTTCAAATCAAGGTTATCGGCGCAGGCGGCGGCGGCGGAAACGCTGTAAACCGCATGATCCAGATGGGTGTGAACACCGTTGAATTTATCTCAATAAATACAGACGTACAGGCTCTTCACCGCTCACAGGCTACTCACAAGATCCAGATCGGTGAGAAGATCACAAAGGGCAAGGGCGCAGGCGCAGACCCCGCAAGAGGACAGCGCGCAGCTGAGGAGAGCAAGGAAGATATCGAAGCAGCACTCAGAGGCACAGACATGGTGTTTATCACAGCCGGTATGGGCGGCGGCACAGGTACAGGTGCAGCTCCCGTTATCGCTGAGATAGCCAAGGAAATGGGCATTCTGACTGTCGGTATCGTCACCAAGCCTTTCGCTTTTGAAGGCAAGAGACGTATGGAGCAGGCTGAGGCAGGTATCGCTGCACTTCGCGAGCATGTTGACTCATTGGTAGTTATTCCCAACGAGAGACTCAAGCTCGTTTCCGAGCAGAAGATCACTCTCGCAAATGCTTTCACTGTTGCCGATGATGTTCTCCGTCAGGGCGTTCAGAGCATTTCTGACCTTATTAACAGCCCCGGTCTTGTCAACCTCGACTTCGCTGACGTTACCGCTGTTATGAAGGACGCAGGCTATGCTCACATGGGTGTGGGCTTCGCTCAGGGTAAGGAAAAGGCTTCTCTTGCTGCACACGCTGCAATTTCCAGCCCGCTGCTTGAGACATCTATCAACGGCGCAAGAGGCGTTATCATCAACATTACATCCTCCAACGACATCAACCTCGAAGAAGTTGACGTTGCTTCCACAATGATCACAAAGGCAGCTCATCCCGATGCAACTATCATTTGGGGTGCTGCATTCGACGAGAATATGGATGACGAGATGAGAGTTACCGTTATCGCCACAGGCTTCTCTGTTGACCCCGAGAAGGCTGAGCAGACAGCAGCTCCCACAAATGCACAGGCTAAGAAGCCCGCTGCAAAGCCTGCACAGAAGACCGGCGGCACTGTAAATCTCGGTGCTTCCGCAGGCACAGGCTCTACTATCAACGAGAACAACGATGATGATTACTTTGATATTATGACCATTTTCGGCGGTCGTAACAAGTAATTTGCCATCGTCTCAATAAAATTAATCAATCAACGTCTGTATGAATTTTTGCAACTCATACAGACGTTTTTATTTTTTCTGTCACAAACCGACTTTTCAAATCGAATATTATAGTGAGCAGACAGATAAGAAGCTTCACACTGCTGCTGCAAAGGGGCGTGGTTGAATAAAATGTCAGACAAGGAAATCATTTCTCTGATTCTGAGAGATACATCGCAGGGAATGAAGGTTCTCATAGACAGATTTTCTTCTACCGTATATGCTGTGGTGAGCAGCAGACTTTCGCAAATATGTTCGCATGACGAGGTCGAAGCATGTGTAAATCATGTTTTTACGGAATTTTATTTCAATATCAGAAAATTTGATGAGAGAAAATGCAGCATAAAAACCTATCTGACCGTGATGGCGAGAAATAAGGCTGTTGAGGAGTTTCGTAAGCACACGAGACATATCACCGAGGTTCATGTTGACAGTGAGGAATTTGTTGAGCTGCCCGACAATATGGACATTGAAAGCATGGCGGAAAATCGCATGCTGGAAGAAAATCTTATGCGGGCGATAAGGTCGCTCGGAACACCTGACAGTCAGATAATCATACGCAAATATTTTTATGCACAGACCTCAAAGCAAATCGCCCAAGACATCGGCATGACCGACGCGTCTGTGAGAAAACACATATCGCGAGCACTGGCAAAATTAAGAACGATGCTCAACAAAAGCTATAATGTATTTTGAAAGGATGGCAGACAATATGAAACGACAGATTTCAGAAATTTTTGATAATTTAACCCCCGGCACCTCAAAAATCATCGGTCAGTACGGCATCAAGACCGAGGTTGACGAAGTGACCAAGCGCAGGATCTACAACAGCGTCATGAGCGAGATAAATGCCCGTGAGTCCAAAATGCCCAAGGTCGGCAAGAAGTTCAACAAGGTCGCAGTTGTCGCAGCGGCATGTATTGCGGCAATGACGATAGGCGGAATCTCCGCAGGTGCGGCCGCACTGCATAAGAGTTTCACAGATTACAAACCCGCATACACCGAGGAGCAGAAGAAGATAGTCGAGCAGGCGACCTTCGACATCAACAAGACGGTAGAAGGCAAAGGCTTGACCTTCACAGCAACCAAGGGCATGTGTGACGGAAACAAATTTTTCCTGCTCACAGAGGTGGAGGTTGACCCGACTGTCTACAATATTCCCGAGGGAGATAAGATCGGACTTAGAATATATCTTCATATGAGCGGTGACCCTGAGGACACTAACGGCTACAGTGCAGATTACGGTGAAATGATGGAGAGAAGCGGCAACGTCTTTACACTCCTTTCTGTATTCGATATAAGTGATATAAGCGATACATCTAAGATAGGTATAAGCTATTCGTGTCTCACAAATCATACGAAGCAGGAAGTCTTACTTTCTGAGGATGACGGCAGATGGGGCGTTTCGTTCAATGCCACACAGAATAAGTTTGCCAAATCCTTTGAATCCGACAACGCTATTAAATTTGCAGGTTATGATGCTAATGTCAGCAACGGATATATCGCTCCTTGGTATGCTTCATTTGACATCAGCGCAAAAGGCAGTGATGCGGCTTTGATGGAGGCTGATCCTGATAAGCTTCCCGATGTCAAGATAGTCATGAACGACGGAACGACATATACAAATTCAAACGGAATCAGCGTTGTCTATTACGGTCAAAGCGGCAGTGTCCTTGCCGGTGAGTATTATAACACATGGGAAATCAGATGCACGTTTGCTGATTACATCGAGACAAGCGAAATTAAGAGTCTCGAAATAAACGGCGCAAATGCTGTTCTCAGCGAGTTAAAGTAAAAAATAACTGACCAAAAACTACCATGTATTTGCTGAAATAATAATTCATAAGGCACCTTCCCGATAAATTTTTGATTCGGGAGGGTGTTTTTTGTTGATTATGACTTTATTTTTGTGTACATCATATGTTATAATTAATATAAAAAGGGCATATTATCATTTTATTGAAATATTGAGATCGGAGTGATCAATTTATGAATGAAGACAGAATGTTTCACATAGGACTGCTGCGAAGCGTCAAGGCTAAGTATGCAATATTGCCGGGCGACCCGGGACGTGTGCCGAAAATTGCCGAATATCTGGACGATTCGCGCAAGCTGGCTTTTAACCGCGAATACTGCACATGGCAGGGAAAGCTCTGCGGCGAGACAGTGCTTGTGACCTCCACGGGCATAGGCGGTCCGTCGGCATCTATCGCTATGGAAGAGCTGGTCAAGCTGGGTGTGGACACATTCGTGCGAATAGGCACCTGCGGCGGTATGAACGAAAAGGTGTGCGCGGGTGATATTGTGGTTGCCACAGGCGCAGTTCGTATGGAGGGCACCAGCCGCGAATATCTGCCGATAGAATACCCCGCAGTCGCAGATTTCGGATTGACTGCCGATATGGTCAAGGGCGCGGAAAGTCTGGGTCTGAATTACCACACGGGCGTGGTGCAGTGTAAGGATTCGTTTTACGGACAGCACGCTCCGTCAAGCATGCCAAACGGCTACGAGCTGGTGCGTAAGTGGAATGCGTGGATAGCGGCAGGCTGTCTTGCTTCCGAGATGGAGTCGGCGGCGATATTTGCTGTGGCGGCGGCAAGAAATGTACGTGCGGCGACCGTGCTGCATGTGATATGGAATCAAGTGCGCCGCGAGAAATTCGGTGAAAAGGACGAGTGTCACGATACCGATAACGCAATACGCGCGGCGATCGAGGGTTTAAAATATACCATTGAAAGGGATAAAGCAATCGCCGAGGTTCAATAAAAAATATTAAAATTAATTAATAAAATATTGAAAATTATTTATATTATGGTATAATTAAACTAATTATGGAATGTAATACTTTGCGGAAGGAGGAGTTTTCGATGGATAACAGTGTATATAGATTTCGCAGGGCCTTTGTCGGATATGACCGCGCGGCTGTCGATGCTGAATTTGACAGACTGCT
>JBGUUF010000005.1:0-4818 GCA_045133435.1 Acutalibacteraceae bacterium | reverse complement strand
TTCCTTTCTAACTGGTGATGTAACTGACCATATGGTCGATCAAATAATTGCAATCCGTCAAATACAACAACTTTTTCCTTCGCTTACATATTCACGCAGAGGTCAGTCGGAGCATAAGAAGCAAGATATAAAGTTATTTCTTAGTAAAAAGTACATTTTGACTTTGAGTTGCGGAAGTAACCTTTCTCTTGGTAGAATCTATACGGACTTTGTTTCAGATAAGGATTCAGAAAAAGCGCTTGTAATGGAAGGAAACGGTGCCGATCCGGAACCAAGTACATTGTTTTCCAAATATAGAAAGCGCGAGAAGTGGCAACAGAAATACTATAAGTGCTATGACAGTATTGCTGCTATGAAGGAAGAAATAATCCATATCATAGATGTGGCAATATCTTCCGGTGTAGATCAACACTCCTTTTTTGAAAAGATGTTCGGAAAGATTAAAGATATACTGAATAAATCGAATTATTCGGTTAAGGTCGCATCAAATAACAGATTATTCATAATGTACAGCGATCGGGTGCAGCCTTGCGTAATCGTAAATATAGATAACGATTCAACAGGAAGTAATATCTTAGAATGTTCGCAAGGTGTGTATAACAGTATTTCATATGAAATCGGTAAATACATTCAAACATCTTCAAAGAACGGTTACCCTTATGCCGTGAACGTATATGAGGAAGAAATACTGTCAATCATTTCGTGCTTGAAAAATGCTGAGATAACGACGATTGATCCTAATCCTAATCCAATATCAGGTGGTGAAACTATGACAACGCAATCCTTTGATAAAAATCTGATTCTCTACGGACCTCCGGGAACAGGAAAGACCTACAGCACGGCTATCTATTCTGTCGCGATCTGCGACGGAAAGAGCCTTGAAGAGCTAACCGATTATGAAGCGGTTATGCGCCGATATAACGAGCTGAAAAGCGAAGGACGCATTGCGTTTACCACCTTCCATCAATCCTACGGTTATGAGGAATTCATTGAGGGAATCAAGCCGAAACTTGGTTTAGACAGCGAAATGCTTGGCTATACAATTGAAGATGGTGTTTTCAAAGCGTTTTGCAATCGTGCAAAAGCTGTCAAAGTGCAAACAAAGACTGAATCAGAGCTTAAAGAAGAACCGAGAATATGGGGAATGCTCCTCGGCGGTACGGGAATGACTGAGCTTAAAAAGCAATGTTTTGAAAACGGTGAGATCCGACTTGGATGGAGTGAAGTCGATGACAGCGACGTTGACGGCGATATAATAGCTGACGAAAATGCGTCGTGGAGCGCAAAACATATGGTAGCTGATTTCAAGAATTCTATGGAAATTGGTGACCTTGTTGTCATAGAAAAGACAAACAAAAGCATTGATGCAATAGGCGTCATCACCGGGGATTATGTGTATGATAATACTCTCGGTAAGTATCCGAGAAGCCGTGAGGTTAAGTGGCTTGTTAAGAATATCGACTGCAATGTGGTTCCTTTCTTAAACGGCAGGAAACAGTTATCTCGTTTTTCGCTATTTGCTTTTGATTATATCGGAATAGGTAATATTCTTGATATACTGAATAAGTATCAAAAGAACCCTATTGTAGAAGCGGAAAAAGAAACCAAGCCTTATGTTTTTGTTATCGACGAGATCAATCGCGGAAATATCTCCAAAATCTTCGGAGAATTGATTACCTTGATTGAAGATACCAAGCGCGAAGGGATGCCTGAAGCTGCTTCTGCCATTCTGCCGTATTCGGGTGAACCGTTCAGCGTTCCGGAGAATGTTTATCTGCTCGGCACAATGAATACCGCAGATCGTTCTATTGCGTTGATGGATACCGCGCTGCGTCGCCGATTCAGCTTTGAGGAGCTGATGCCCGACGCCGATGTGCTGCGGAAAATCGGTGCGGACAAGGTGAACGACCTCGATGTTGCGGCTATGCTTGAAGCAATTAATGAGCGTATCACATTCCTTTATGACCGTGAACACACAATCGGTCACGCCTTCTTCACCAAGCTGAAGGACGCGCCGACTTTGGATACATTAAAAACGATCTTCAAAAAATCTGTCATTCCGCTTTTGCAGGAGTATTTTTATGAGGACTATCAAAAAATACAGCTGGTTCTCGGCGACAACGGAAAAACCGATGATTCGCTGAAATTCATTCTTGATGAAAAAGTTGTCATCAGAAACATCTTCAAAGGTCGCGCGGAAGATGTGATCGACATCGAAAAGAAATATACAATTAACGATGCGGCTTTTGATAATTTGGAGAGCTACAAACAAATCATATAAGCGGAGGTGAAATCGTGAATAAGGTGCTTGAGGTCAGAGAGTACGATATCATAACCTGCAATCCGGATTACAGCGATATGTATCATTATCTGGGAAAGCCTATTTTTGATTCTCTTGTTGCGTTTATTCACGAGTTCACAGGAGACGAAGAAAATGCCGACGCGATAGATTTTCTGAAATGCTTTACCAAGAAGAATGTAGGCGATGTTGTCAGCATTCGCAACTACGTCGGCTTGATTGAAATGAAAAACGGGTTTCAGATTCAGGTGCTTCCAAAAATTGATTTTTCCTTCGGTGAGGATGCTGACAATCAGACTACCAAGCGTGTTTTCCTGAGAATGCTCCGCAGTATGAAATACTTTCCCGCAAAGGTCTTTAATGAAGCTTCACTGAAAGCTGACAGAATGAACCTCTATGAGCTGTTTATCAATATGTACTTGCAGGAGGTCAGACAGCTTTTGAAACAGGGGTTGAAATCGGGCTATGTTGCCCAAGAGGAGAACCTTCGCTTTTACAAGGGAAAGCTGCTTGTCAATGAGCATATCAGGCAGAATCATTCTCACAAGGAGCGGTTTTATCTCAGATATGATGAATTCAATCAAAACCGTCCGGAAAACAAGCTGATAAAATCTACCTTGCTCAAGCTTTCTAAGCTGACCTCAAGTGCGGAAAACTCAAAGGAAATACGCCAAATCCTGACTGGCTTTGAGATGGTTGAGCCGTCTAAGAATATCGAAAAGGACTTTGCCAGCGTTTCCATTGACCGCACAACCAAAAGCTATGAAACAGTAATGGCGTGGTCGAGAGTGTTTCTATTTAACAAGAGCTTTACGACTTTTTCGGGAAAGACGCAATCACGCGCTTTGCTGTTTCCGATGGAACAGGTCTTTGAAAGCTATGTTGCGCAGCAACTAAAAAAGGTGTTTGTTCCCGACGGCTGGGAGGTATCCGTACAGGATAAGGGCTATTATCTGTTCGAGGAACCTCGCCGACAGTTTTCACTCCGTCCCGATATTGTGATCCGCAAAAATGACCGCGTTGTCGTGCTTGACACCAAATGGAAGTCACTTTGCGATAACGAAGCGAAAAATTACGGCATATCTCAGGCGGATATGTACCAAATGTACGCTTATTCCAAGAAGTATCAAACCTCGGAAATCTATTTGATCTATCCAGTAAATCAGGAAATGAGAAACCATCGCCCTATTCAATTTGATTCAGGAGACGGAACAATAGTGAATGTGTGTTTTATAGATATTATAGATATAGAAAGTGCCATTTTAGCTTTGAAAGACAGTATGACTAGGTGATTATATGGAATTAACTAAAGTAACGAATCGGGTATGGTACTATCCATTTGAAAAAGAACGAGATCGCCCAATTCTCGGATATGTAAAAGGTGATGAATGGAGTCTTGCTATTGATGCGGGACATTCGAGGCAACATACCTTGGAATTCTATTCGGCTTTAGAAAAAGCAGGGCTTCCTTTGCCAGCTGTTACTGTCCTGACTCACTGGCACTGGGATCATTCTTTTGGATTGCACGCTATAAAAGGGAAGTGCATTTCAAATGCAAGAACAAGGGATCATCTTCTTGAATTCAAAAAGCTGATTGAAGATCAAGGTGTTGAGGATTTTCTATCTATGGATGAATGTATTCGAAATGAATACTCAGATTTAAAGAATAATCCTGTTATTATTAGTGTTCCCGATACTATCTTTTTTTATGAAATGAGACTTGATGCCGGCAGTTGTCCTATTCGTTTATTTCAAGCCGAATCTCCGCACACTGACGATTCCACACTTATTGTTGTTGAGAGAGAAAAGGTAATGTTCCTAGGTGATGCAGCCGGAGGTAAGTTTCCGACATGGGAGAAAGATCCTGCTTTGTGCCGAAAACTTGCAGATACGATAGATGGACTGGATATTGACGTTTGTCTTGAAAGTCATCATTTACCGCAAACCAAGCAAGAAATGATAGATAATCTCAGATCTATTTAGCTGGATATAGCTGTAATATAATGATCGAAAATGAAACTTATGTTTTTGATAACTTGGAAGATATTATGGTTGCCCATATTAATTCAATGAATCGCATGGTTTTTCTAGACAAATAGAAACAAAAAAACAACGAATATAGAAAGGAGATTGCCGAATTGAAAAAGGAATATCGTTTTAATGAGCAGATTGAAAATTGGGAGATTAAATTAAAAAAAGTATTAGACGAAATGAACGGCACACTGTTTCTGACAGATGTGAACACCGGTGAGAATGTAGAAGCGAAAACCATTTTTATGTATTCTACACTCATCTACACGGGTTACGTTTGCAGGGGAATCGCAAGAATCGGAGATGATATAGGTACTCTATTTGTGACAACTTCAGGCGGTTGTGGACATGTATATTTTGAAATAAAAAACGAGCTTTCCGACTCAAATAATTACAATGAAACAATTAAAGAAATGGTGGAAGATTTAGATGATGATTGTCGTTATTCAGAAGCAATTCACGCCTCAGGGCCAAGATATACAGAAAAA
>JBGUUF010000004.1:0-4521 GCA_045133435.1 Acutalibacteraceae bacterium | reverse complement strand
CAATTAAAAATGATTCGGAGTATATGAAAAAGTTTACCACTATGCCCGATGCGAAATACACCAATATCAATATATTTGACTGCTACGCCGGATATGATGAAATCATCAGCGATGAAGAAGCTGTAAAGCTCTACGAGAGCTTCACAAAGGAATTCTCTGAACTTTCGAATGATAATAAGATAGAATATCTGAAATCCAGCATTTACAGTTCATACTCCTACGATTTTGACAGTGGGATGTACTATGATGAACAAGGTGGCTACTTCACTGATATGTCGGAGGATGAATATACTGATTCAGAATACCAGATTGTAAGCGATAGCGATATTGATTTGGAAGACGACGACCAGATAAATTTTGTAATATCCGACCTGACCGAAGAACAGGGCGAATATCACGCAAGTATGTATGGTTACACCTCAACTCCGAGCCTTAATGAAATCGAACTTATGAACATTAGGATTTCAGGATATAAAGACGGAAAGTTATATGATACAGAAAGTTATTTCGAGCAGAGCTTCACGCTCAACCCCAAGCTTTTCCCCGAGACATGCAAGCTGCTCACAGAAATTTGCAACCGGAACATGAAGTCATTCCTTGAGATTCCTGAAAAGATGAACGATACATCTTCATTGACGATTGATGCACACTACTATAACGGCAGTCAAATGCTGAATATGAACTATAAATATATTGATACAATAACGTATCAAATAATTATTGAATCCAACGATATGGGAGAGGATTATTCCTTTTATGAGCCGTATTATTTATATGATAGTGATGAAATATCTTGTCCCAGCGGAGTAGATGAAATCAGTATAAGCGGCAAGGAATATGTGCAGAAGCTGTTTGACGACGCGGCGAAAACGACGAATATAGACCTCAGCAAGCCTTACTGCAAGGTGTATGTAAGCTTCGATAAGGAATATTATTCAGTATACATTCAGACCGAGAGCCTTATAGACTTGCTCGTGAATGATCAGGCTGCTGCGGAAGGTTCTACGGCTGCAAACGACTAAGATGAATTCTGCACAGCGAATTAAAAGCAACGGTTTTATCATTCTTTTTCAACCTTTTCGCAACTGTTAAAGGTTATTATCTTTGAGAGATGGATTTTGCAGGACCTTCGGCGTTGAAGATTTCCGAAGGTCCTTGTAAAATCTTACAGAATTGAAATATCAAACGGGATGTATCTTACAATATTGTAATCTTATTGAAAAACGATAAATATTTGTTGACAAACGCGGTTCCGAGTGATATACTGCAAGAAACAATTACCAAAGGATGGTGGAACGATATGGAAAGCGTAAATAAGAACGTGTCAAAATCGGTGGGGAAAATTCAAGCAGCGATAGATAAAGCGGAAAATCTGAAATCCGCTGCTGCGGACAAGGCTGCATCTATCGAGGCTGCCCGCATAAAGGCGGACGAGCATACATCGGAGGTAGTCAAAAAGGGTGCGGAGAAGCTCAGCAATGAAAAGCTCCAGCTTGCCATGAAGATATTCACGGCGGCGAATCTGTTGCTCTGTGTTGCGCTGGCGATAGCGGGGTATCAAATGGGGATATTCACATCGGTGGAATCGCTGCAAGCGTGGGTCAACGGCTTTGGAATAGCCGCCCCGCTGATATTCATAATATTTCAGGCGGTTCAAGTGGTCATCCCGATAATTCCCGGCGGTGTGAGCCTGCTGGGCGGCGTGCTGATATTCGGTCCGTGGTGGGGATTTGTGTATAATTACACGGGGATCTGCATGGGTTCGCTGATAGTGTTTGCAATATCGCGTTACTTCGGCAAGCCGCTTATCTACAAGCTGTTCCCCGAAAAGGCTATAGAAAAATATGCGAGCTGGACAAACAACAAAAACCGCTTTGCCAAACTGTTTGCGCTTGCAATATTCTTCCCCTGTGCGCCCGATGACATGCTGTGTTATCTGGCAGGTACGACAGACATGAGCTGGAAGACCTACACACTTATCATTCTGCTCGGCAAGCCCGCATCTACGGCACTTTACAGTCTCGGACTGACAACAATATTCAACGCGATATCATCTATTTTTTAATTTGCAATTTGTGTGAGGGAACTTATAATGAAAACTATAAACATGCTTTCATCTGCGGACAAAGTAAAAGGACAGGGCGTAGGCTCGGCGTATCTGGAACAGGTGCGGCTTATCGAGGAATCCTTTCCGAGGGATTTCAGCGTGAGCCGCAACAAATTCAAATTCTGCGACATCATGCACTATCACACACTGGATTTTTTCTATCTGCTGAGCGTGCCGTTTGCTAAATTAAAAGGCTGTCCTACTGTCGGATATGTTCACTTTCTGCCCGAGACAATAGAGGAGAGCATCAAGCTCCCGCCGGTCATCAAGCAGTTTTTCTACGCTTACATGATATTCTTCTACAAGAGCATGGACAGGCTGGTAACGGTCAATCCCTGCTTTATCCCCAGATTGGAAAAATACGGCATTCCAAAGGAGAAAATCACATACATACCCAACTTTGTGTCCGAGGAAAATTTCCACCCGCTGCCCGAGGCTCGCAAGGTCGAGCTGAGGGAAAAATACGGCTTAGACAAGGATAAATTCACGGTGCTGTGCGCGGGTCAGCTTCAAAAGCGAAAGGGAGTTTTCGACTTTATAAAAACAGCCGAAAGCATGCCGCAGATGCAGTTCGTCTGGGCGGGAGGATTTTCGTTCGGTCCGATGATGGACGGCTACAGCGAAATCAAAAAGATAGTTGACGATCCCCCGAGCAATGTAAAATTCTTAGGCATCGTTCCGCGCGAGGATATGAATGAGATATACAATCTGGCAGACGTGATGTTCCTGCCGTCGTTCGAGGAGCTTTTCCCGATGACCGTGCTGGAGTCAATGAGCTGCAACGTGCCGATACTGCTCAGAGATTTGGAATTATATGAAGATATATTGTTTGACTTTTATTTAAAGGGGCATAATGTTGATGAATTTATAACTCTGCTTGAGCAGCTGAGCACCGACAAGGAATTTTACAACGACTCCAAGCAGAAATCACGCGAAGGTTCAGCATTCTACAGCCGCAGGCATGTGGCGAATATGTGGAAGAGCTTCTACAACGGACTGGAATCCCATGCCCGCAAAAAGGTTATTACGGCAAAATGATATAAATTAATATAATAAAACAAAAAATTCAGAAAAATTTATCATATAATGTCGATACTGTGTTATAATCAAATAAATACATAATGAAAAGGGATATTTTAATATCAAGGGGAACAATAAATATGGTCAATGATACTCAATTAAACAAGGTGAAAACGCAAAAGCTTCAAACGCAAAATACATCCAAATCCAAGCCTGCCGCGACCAAATCCAAAAGCGGTGAGAAGCGCAAATTCAAAATAAACAAGACGCTTATCACCAATATTCTCGGCATCGTGCTGATAGCCGTGTGCGTTATTCTCTGCATTATCGGCTATCGCAAGGGACTTTTTACCTCGCTCGACACGCTTCAAACGTGGGTCAGGGGCTTCGGCATAGTCGCACCGCTGATTTTCATAATCTTCCAAGCGATACAGGTGGCTGTCCCGATAATTCCCGGCGGTGTGACGCTGTTGGGCGGCGTGCTGATATTCGGCTCGTGGTGGGGATTCTGGTATAATTACATCGGGATCGTGCTGGGTTCGCTGGCGGTGTTTGCTATCTCCCGAACCTACGGCAAGCCGCTTATGCACAAGCTGTTTTCGGAGCAATCCATAGAGAAATACGAGTCGTGGACAGAGAATCACGGTCGCTTTGCAAAGCTGTTCGCGGCGGCGATATTCCTGCCGGGCGCACCCGACGGACTTATCTGCTATCTGGCGGGCACTACGAATATGACATGGAAGACCTATTCGCTCATAATCCTGCTCTGTAAGCCGCTGTCGATAGCACTTTACAGCCTCGGACTGGTGACAGTCGAGGGTTTCACATCGTGGATGCAATAGGAAGGAAATTATAATGTCAGAATCAGAAAGAATAAATATGAAGTTGCTTGATGAAGCCGCCGAGAGAGCGGGAGGTTATGTTTCAAATTTCACAGCTCAAGATATACATTACGACTTGCGAAAGCTTGCAAAATACTGCAAGGAAAAAGGAATAGAACCTGCTGATTTAACTTTGAGAGAACTGAATCAGTTCATAGTAGCATAATACAAAACAACAACGGATACATTCATGCGTAATTCGCGCGAATGTATCCGATTTTTTTATTAGTTGGTTGAATTTTTTACATATAAATGATATAATAATAAATAGGAAGTGGATACTTGATGGAATTATGGATAGACAAATTTACTCCTTGTTTAGAGAACACTGAAACAGGTGAATTTATTAAAACATCATTCTCTTTAGCTTCTGTCAAAGATATAAAAGAATTACATGGATGGAAATTCAACTGGCTGTCCAGTGATTTAAAGGAAGCTGAAATATACAAATTGCAAATAAAAAATGATTCCGTAATACAAGGGTTAATTGCATTAACAAACTTCGAGAGAGAC
>JBGUUF010000003.1:0-4500 GCA_045133435.1 Acutalibacteraceae bacterium | reverse complement strand
TATTGCCGACTGCTTTGACGCGGTGGCGCGGCAGTGCTCGAGCAGACCGTATTTTATATACATGTCGCCCAAGGGCAAGGTGTTTGATCAGCAGATCGCCCGTGAATTAATGGAACACGAGAATATCTGCCTGCTTTGCGGGCATTATGAAGGTATAGATCAGCGCGTTATCGACAGCATGATAGACATGGAGATCTCCGTGGGCGATTATGTGCTGACGGGCGGCGAGCTGCCTGCGCTGATAGTCACCGATGCAGTTTGCCGCATGGTTCCCGGCGTGCTGGCAGAGAATGTCTGCTTCGAGGAGGAGAGCCATTATGACGGACTGCTTGAGCATCCGCAGTACACCCGCCCGCCCGAGTGGAGGGGGATGAGTGTTCCCGAGGAGCTGATGTCGGGGCATCATGCCAATATCGCAAAATGGAAGCGGCAGCAGGCGCTGGAGCAAACGGCAAAGTACCGCCCCGACCTTTTGGAAAAGGCAGAGCTTACCGACAAAGAGCGGAGGGAATTTTTGGATAAATAATTTTCTGCGTTTTGCCCGAATAGTGCAAGGTCTGATTTAATCGGCAAAGGCAGAATACAGTCATATATCACGAAATATATATATGCAATACAAAAAAAGGATAACGTCAAGTTGCATATATTTATCCAAGAATGTTTATTTTGCGCGAAATCTCCTCGAAAAGTAATGTGCAATATGCACCAAAAAGTATTGCACAATACTGTCATAATGCTCAGTTTTTTTAGACAAATGGTTAATGTGTACAACTTGAGCATTTGTTAATATGTCTATTATTGTTTATCGAGACAAACTTTGTAAATTGAAGTTGACGAACGCAAAAAATGTGGTATAATATCATTGTAAATTGAAGTTGACGAAATTGCACATGTTCGTAGTGTCTTTCGCAGCATGGTGTTTTTGGCCACTCAATTAATTAAATTAAATTTTAATTATTCCTGCTGGGAGGTTAATCAAAATGTATGTTGATGAAGTAACAGTTCAGAATCAGGTAGGACTTCACGCTCGTCCTGCTACATTCTTCATTCAGAAGGCTAATGAGTTCAAGAGCACCATTTGGGTCGAGAAAGAGGAAAGAAGAGTTAATGCTAAGTCTCTTCTCGGTGTTTTGTCCCTCGGTATCGTAGGCGGCATGACCATCAGAATCATCGCTGACGGCTCTGATGAAAACAGTGCTGTTGAGGGTCTTGTAAAGCTGGTAAATTCCGGTTTTGCTGACTAATTTATTATTTTTATCAAGAAAAAAAGCGAGTGCTTAAAATCTCCGGCAGTCAATTGACATGGGGGCAGGGAAACGGTATATCCGAAGGAACGTTCATGTATAAATTCTGCCCGGAGATAAGCACGGGGATTTTATAAAAGTTAAATATCTCTTATTCGTTACGGAAATTCCGGCGGCAGGCGTTGAGGACCTGCGCTGTAATTTCCTTTTTCTTTTATTTTTGGAGGGATCTCTGGATGGATGTAAAAAACGGAAACATCACAAGCATTTATCTCAAATATTTATTTGCGGCGTTCGGCAGTACAATCGTGTCGAGCATTTACACGACGGTGGATATAGTCGCCGTAGGGCATTATGAGGGTCCAAACGGCACGGCGGCGCTCGCCTGCATTAATCCGATATGGTCGATTTTTATGAGCACGGGCATGCTTTTTGGCATAGGCGGCTCGGTGGTTATGAGCATATGCCGCGGAAAGGGCAGGAAAAAAGACGGTGACAGATACTTCACCGCCGCGCTCATTGCGGCCGTCGCGGCATCAATTATAATCACGGCGGCGGGCATGATATTTCGCGAGCCGATGCTGCGTATGTTCGGCGCGGACGATGCACTGCTGCCCTACGCGCTGGACTATATGCAGTGGATATTCCCCGTGATTCCCGCGTTTCTGATGGGGCAGTTCCTCATGGCTTTCATACGCAATGACAATTCGCCTGTTCTCTGTACCGTGGCAATAATCTCGGGCGGCGTGTTCAATATATTCGGCGATATATTCTTTGTGTATGTGCTGGATATGGGCATTTCGGGGGCAGGTCTGGCGACGGCTATCGGTCAGGTCATCGCGATAGTTATTTTGTGCTCGTATTTTTTCACCAAGAAATGCAGTCTCAGATTGGCAAAGCCACAGAACTTCGGCAGGACTGTGTTGGAGATACTCCGCACAGGCTTTGCGCCGTTCATCGTGGATATTTCGTTCGGACTGTCGGTGACGCTCTTTAATAATCAGATAATGCGCTACGGCAGTGCGACCGAGCTTGCCTGCTACGGCACGGTGTCGAATATCGCCATAATGTTCCAGAGCCTTTTCTACGGCGTGGGGCAGGCATTGCAGCCTATCGTCTCCACCAATTTCGGTGCTAAAAATTACGACCGCGTGAAGAAAGTCCTGCGCCTGTCGATGATAACGGCGGTGATAATGGGCGCATTGTTCTTTGCAGTTTCAGAGTCGATACCCGCACTGCTGCTCAAATTTTACATGACGGTAAACGACGAGGTCATGGCGATCGGTCCGCGAATTATGAGAATTTACGCATCGTCATTCCTGCTCATGGGGATCAACGTCGTCGCGGGATACTACTTGCAGTCGGTCATGCAGACCAAGGCATCGGTCACGGTGTCGCTGCTGAGAGGCTTCGTGCTCTGCACAGCATTTGTGTATGCACTGCCCGCAATATTCGGCTTTGGCGCGATATGGTGGACAATGCCGATAACCGAACTGTTGGTGGCTGTATGCGCGGCGGTATTGATAAAAAAATATTCGTCATTTGACGCGCGTTCTCTTGCATAAACCGTCCGATTATTATACAATTATAGCTATGGATATTTTGTCAAAACATGAGGACTTGCATAAGGTGGATATAAATTTATGGCTTTGAAGAAAAACGATTTGATCACTGTAAATATTGAGGGCATGACCGCCGAGGGCAGCGGTGTCGCGCGTCACGAGGGCATGGCTGTATTCGTGCCAAACGCCGCGCCGAATGACCGCTTGAGCGTGAGGATAATCAAGCTGTCGAAAAATTACGCGGTGGGTAAGATCCATCAAGTGATAACCCCCGGGGACGGCAGGATAAAGCCGGATTGCCCGTCATATCCCAAATGCGGCGGCTGTACCTTCCGTCATCTCGATTACGTCGAGGAGTGCCGCATAAAGGCGCAGAGGGTCAACGACGCAATGCAGCGCATCGGCGGGGTGGATATTGAAGTTGAAGAATTTATAGCGGCGGATGAGCCTGACCGTTACCGCAACAAGGCGCAGCTTCCGTTCGGCAGTGAGGGCAATCGCGCGGTGTTCGGATTTTATGCTGAGCGCAGTCACAGGATAATTCCCTTCACCGACTGCAAGCTCCAGCCCGAGATATTCAATGCGATAGCGCAGGCAGCGGCGAATTTTATAAACGACACGCCCAACGATATTTACGATGAGACTACGGGCAAGGGACGGTTCCGCCACCTCTACATCCGCCGCGGATTTGCCACGGGCGAGATCATGGTGTGCGCCGTGGTCAATGCCAACGGTCTGGCGCGCGAGGATGAGTTTATCAAGCGGATACGCGCAGTCTCGCCCGAGATAAAGAGCATTATCATCAATACCAACCGCGAGAAGACCAACGTGATCATGGGTGCGAAGTGCCGCACGGCATGGGGCAGGGATACTATCAGCGATATTTTGTGCGGAGTGAAATTTGAGATTTCGCCGTTGTCATTTTATCAGGTAAATCGCGGACAGGCAGAAAAATTGTATGATCGCGGCAGAGAGTATGCAGGTCTGACGGGGAAGGAAGTGCTGTTCGACATTTACTGCGGCACAGGCACTATCGGCTTGAGCATGGCGGCATCGGCGGGCAGTCTCTACGGTATCGAGATAATCCCCGACGCGGTGGAAAATGCGCGAAAAAATGCCGAGGTCAACGGCATTGACAACGCGGAATTCATCTGTGCTGACGCCGCCGAGGGTGCAAAACAGTTGAAAGAGCGGGGAATCTCGCCCGACGTAGTGATTATCGACCCGCCGCGCAAGGGATGTTCGTCGGAGGTCGTTGCGCTTATCAACGAGATGTCGCCCGAGCGGGTGGTGTATATCTCCTGTGACCCCGCTACCCTCGCCAGAGATATAGCGCGATTCGCGGAATTTGGCTGGAAAGCACAAAAATTAACGGCAGTAGACATGTTCCCCCGCACGGCAAATGTGGAATGTGTTGCGTTGTTGTCTAAAAAAGATAAATAAACAACTAAAATTGGTTGAAATCAATGGATTCCGAGCGTAGGTTAACAACTAGGAACTTCCCGAAACCCTTATTTTATAAGAATAACAAGTAGTCTTATAGTCTGATTATAGACAGTGGGAGTTTAGAATTTGCTTTTTATAAAAGCGATGTCATAGAACTACTATATTTTATGGTTGAAACAATACAAGTATTATCAAGAGAACTGGAGAAATCGATATGAAAGATGTGATATGCCTAGCCGTAGGACAAA
>JBGUUF010000002.1:0-8388 GCA_045133435.1 Acutalibacteraceae bacterium | reverse complement strand
GTCGAACCCCTGACCTCAACAATGCGAATGTTGCGCGCTCCCAACTGCGCTAATGCCCCAAATTTTTGTAGCAGAATAAATTATATCACGCTTTTATCCAAATTGCAAGAGAAAAAATGATTTTTTTTAAATTTCTTGAATTTAGGAGAGTTAATGCCGTTTCCTAAAAAAAGTATACGCTAAAAAATCGCCTGATAAAAGGCGGTGTGTCTTAGTTCATACATAAGAAAAGCGGATATTGTCGGATTTTTTGTGTTATGTGATAAAAAAATCTTTAGCCGTTGACAGAATGGGAAATATCTGATAAAATTTTCAATGAGATTTTACAATCGAATTCTGAATCGAGGGAATAATATGAATTACACAAGTACAAGAGACAATTCGGTTAAAGTAACGGCTGCACAGGCTATTGCTACGGGTATTTCTCCCGACGGCGGACTTTATGTTCCCGAGTCTATACCCGAATATTCGTATGATGAGCTTTGCAATGCTGCAAAAATGGATTATCGCGACAGAGCTGTGGATGTCCTCGGCAAATATCTCACGGACTTCACCAAAGAGGAGCTTCAGGAGTGCGTCAACGGCGCATATACAGGCAAATTCGGCAGCACAGATGTCGCTCCCGTGGTTGATATAGCAGAAAACAGATTCGTGCTCGAGCTTTGGCACGGTCCCACATGTGCATTTAAGGATATGGCTCTCCAGCTTCTCCCACACCTGCTCACACGCTCGGTCAAAAAGACCTGCGAGGGCAAGGAGATCGTTATCCTCGTAGCTACATCCGGCGATACAGGCAAGGCCGCACTTGAAGGCTTTAAGGATGTTCCCGGCACTAAGATCATCGTATTCTTCCCTGTGGAGGGTGTAAGCTCTATCCAGAAGATGCAGATGGTCACTCAGGAGGGTGAAAACGTCGGTGTCTGCGCTATCAAGGGCAACTTTGACGATGCTCAGACAGGTGTTAAGAAGATTTTCACCAATCCCGAGATCGCTTCCGTTCTCGCTGAGAACAATATGGCATTTTCTTCCGCAAACTCCATCAACTGGGGTCGTCTCGCTCCTCAGATCGTTTACTACATCTCTGCTTATGCAGACTTGATGAACAAGGGCGTTATCAAGAACAAGGGCGACAAGATCAATGTCGTCGTTCCGACAGGCAACTTCGGCAATATCCTCGCTGCATATTATGCAAAAAAAATGGGTCTGCCGATTAACAAGCTTATCTGCGCTTCCAACGCTAACAATGTTCTCACTGACTTCATCAGAACAGGTGTTTACGATAGAAACAGAAGCTTCTACACAACTATGTCGCCGTCTATGGACATCCTCATTTCCAGCAACCTCGAGAGACTTATCTATGATCTCAGCGGATGCGACAGTGTGAAGGTCAAGGGCTGGATGGATAGCCTTTCTGCAACAGGCAGATATGAGGTCGATGATGATGTCAAGGCTAAGATAAAGGAGCTCTTCTGGGCAGGCTGCTGCGACGATGCCGCAACTCAGGCAACAGTCAAGGATGTATTTGTATCTCAGAATTACCTCTCCGATACTCACACAGCCGTTGCTCTCAATGTTTACGAGCAGTATGCTAAGGAATTCGGCAGCGACGTTCCCACAATCATCGCTTCCACAGCAAGTCCTTATAAGTTTGCTCCCGCTGTGCTCGGCGCTGTTGCTCCCGACAAGATCACCGAGGATGAGTTTGAAATGCTCGAAAACCTCAACAAGGTTTCCGGCGTTGAGACACCCGCACCTCTGGCAAATCTCAAGGGCAAGGCAGTCAGATTCGACAGAGTATGCACAGGCGACACAATGCGCGAGACTGTGCTCAATATGCTCGGCATAGAGTAATTTTATTCCGAAATTTTTCATATGTAATAATTCAGTGCCTCGTCAGCAAGGATATTACTGTCGAGGCACTGTTATTTAGGATGAATGTCAAATAAATTGAGGATTTTAGTTAGCTTCTAGCCTGGAAGGTGCCGCAGGAGGTGTCGTTTTCGCTTGTGGCAAATGCCGGCTTGACGTGGATCATCTCAGCGTGGCAAACGTCGCCTTCCGAATGATAGGTGCAGTTTTTAACGTCGCATTTGATGTGGTTTACGCGCTCATAGCAATTGCAATCCGAATTTGTTTTCATTTCATTAAGAGACATGTCAATCACTCCGTAAGATTAATAATTTTTTTCGGGCACGGCATTTCCGCCTGTCCGATGATTATTATTGTCGCGGCGGGGATAAAATATTCATTGAATTTAAAATAAAAGGCTGGTGATAAAATGGCACTTTTTGTTATTGCCGACATGCATTTGTCGCTGGGAGAAAATAAAAAAATGGACAGATTTTTCGGCTGGGAAAATTACGAACAGCGTCTGCATGACAACTGGAATTCGATAGTCAAAGAGGACGACACGGTGGTCATCGCGGGCGATATTTCCTGGGCGATGAAGCTTGGCGATACGCTGACCGATTTTGAATTTCTGCATGCCCTGCCCGGCAAAAAAATCCTCATAAAGGGCAACCACGATTACTGGTGGAGCACTAAAAAGAAAATGGATGAAATGCTCATGCAGAACGGCTTTGACGATATGTGCATTTTATTCAACAATGCCTATGAATACGGTGATTACGCGATATGCGGCACGCGCGGCTGGTCGTATGACTGTCCCGCAGACGAACAGACTGTGCTGCTGCGCGAGGTCGGACGTCTGGAGACATCTATCAAGGCAGGCTTGGCAACGGGGAAAGAACCGCTGGTTTTCCTGCATTATCCGCCTGTGTACGGCGATTACGTCTGCGACGAGATAATGGATGTGCTTGTCCGTTACGGGATAAAGCGCTGCTGGTACGGTCATCTGCACGGCGCGGCTCGCAATAAAGCTATAATCGGGGATGTGCAAGGCATAGATATGAGGCTGATCTCGGCTGATCATGTCGGATTTTTTCCCCAACTCATTTTAAAATGACAATCGGTTGATAAAATTATACCGATTGTTACAATTCATTAACATATTTTGTAAGAAATTGCTTGAAAAATGGAATTTTACTTGATATAATTACTTAGTGACAATAGTATAAAATTCCGGAAGGTTATGTTTTCTGATTTTAACAATGTCATGCCACATGGTTAATCATCAAGTCAAACGGAGGATACGCAAAATGATAACTAAAAAAACACAGATCGACGGTACTACTTATGAAGTAGAGTTTGCCACAAGCGCAGAAGCTCTCAAGGCTGAGACCAACAGAATTTACCGCAAGAATGTCGGTAAGTACAACATCCCCGGTTTCCGCAAGGGCAAGGCTCCTCTGCATGTTATTGAAAAAATGTATGGCCCTGTTTTCACACAGGAAGCTGTTGAAAGTGTTTACGGTCCCGCTGTCGATGAGGCTGTTGCTGAGTTCGGCGAGGAAGTTATAGACGTAAACAGCGCTGAAGTTGTTTCTCTCGAAGGCGAAGTTGTATTCAAGTCCAAGTTCATCACAAAGCCCGAAGTCAAGATCGAAGGCTACAAGGGTCTTACAGTAGAAAAGGCTGAGGCTGTTGTTACTGACGAGGACCTCGAGAACGAGATGAAGAAGATCCAGGAGCGCAACAGCAGAACTATCAATGTTGACGACAGAGCTGCTCAGATGGATGATACAGTTAAGTTCGACTTTGAAGGCTTCTGCGACGGCGTTGCATTTGAAGGCGGCAAGGCTGAGGATTACACACTCAAGCTCGGCTCCCACCAGTTCATCCCCGGCTTTGAAGAGGGTATGGTAGGTCACAATATCGGCGAGGATTTCGACGTTAACGTCACATTCCCCGAGGATTATTTCTCCGAGGACCTCAAGGGCAAGCCCGCTGTATTCAAGGTAAAGATCAAGGAAATCAAGATGACAGAGCTTCCTGCTCTCGATGATGAATTTGCAAAGGATGTCAGCGAGTTTGACACACTTGCAGAGTACAAGGACAGCGTAAGAGCTGACATGCTCAGAAAGGCTGAAGAGCAGGCTAAGGACGATGCAGACAACAAGCTCATCGACCAGCTTATCGACCTCATTGAGGCTGACATTCCCGAGGTTATGTACGACAAGAAGGTTGACGAAAATATCCGCGACTTCTCTTATCAGCTCCAGTCCAACGGTATGAACATCAACGACTACTTCTCTTACACAGGTCTTGACATGGATTCCCTCAGAGGCCAGTTCAGAGAGAAGGCGATCCATCAGGTAAAGCTCCGCCTTGCACTCGAGAAGATCGCTGAGATCGAAAACATTCAGGTAAACGACGAGGAATGCGATAAGGAATTCGAGAACCTCGCAAAGACATACAGCATGGAAGTTGAGCAGGTCAAGGAGATCGTTCCTGTTGAAGGCCTCAAGAAGGACATCGCTGTAGAAAAGGCAGTTGACGTTGTACGCGACAACGCAAATTATGTAGCTCCCCAGGCATCCGACGCTGAGTAATCAGTGATACCATAAATGCCGTTCGTCATAAAACGGCAAATTTGACGATACAATATATGTTATAATGTCAATGGAACTGCGGTGTCGGAATTAAACAAACGTAATTATTTAATTAATTCGGATCCGGCGCATTGCAGGTGAATATTACATCCGCAATGCGCCGATAATTCCATTGCGGAAAGGATGGTTTTTATGAGTAACTTAGTACCTTATGTAGTAGAACAGACCAGCAGAGGCGAGCGTTCGTATGATATATACTCCCGCTTGCTCAACGACAGAATCATCATGCTGTTTGACGAAGTAAACAGCGTGACGGCGAGCCTTGTAACGGCACAGCTCCTTTACCTCGAGGGTCAGGACCCCAAGAAGGACATCTGCCTTTACATCAACAGCCCCGGCGGAGCTGTAAAGGACGGTCTTGCCATTTACGACACAATGAATTATATCAAGTGCGACGTTTCCACCATTTGCATGGGTATGGCCGCCAGCATGGGCGCATTCCTCCTGGCAGCAGGTGCAAAGGGCAAGAGACTTGCGCTTCCCAACAGTGAGATCATGATCCACCAGCCGCTCGGCGGTGCTCAGGGTCAGGCGACAGATATTGAGATCCAGGCAAATCAGATACTCAAGACGAAGAAGAAGCTGAATGAAATGCTTGCAGCAGCTACAGGCAAGCCGTATTCACAGATCTGCGTCGATACCGAGCGCGATAATTATATGTCTGCCGAGGAGGCCAGAGAATACGGTCTTATCGACAGAGTAATTTACAAACGATAGGATTGGTGATTTAATGTCATACAGGGACAATATAGGCGATATACCGAGATGCTCGTTCTGTCACAAGACAGACAACGACAGGGTTCGCCTGGTACAAGGCCCCGGAGTATACATCTGCAACGAGTGTGTGTCGTTGTGCGTCAACATTCTTAAAGAAGAAGGCTGTTATGAGCCTTTTGAGGACGACTTTGAGTTTGAGGGCGATTTCAGACTGCTCAAGCCTGTCGAAATCAAGGAGCACCTTGACAAGTATGTTATAGGTCAGGATAAGGCGAAAATTGCCCTCTCCGTTGCGGTTTACAATCATTACAAGCGTATATGCGGCAAGAGTGACGACGATGTTGACCTGCAGAAGAGCAACATTCTTCTGCTCGGTCCCACAGGCGTGGGCAAGACATTCCTCGCTCAGTCGCTTGCCAAGATCTTGGATGTGCCGTTTGCCATCGCCGACGCGACCACTCTCACTGAGGCGGGGTATGTCGGTGAGGACGTGGAAAATATCCTGCTTCGCCTGATCCAGGCGGCTGATTTTGATATTGAACGTGCTCAGCGCGGCATCATTTATATCGACGAGATCGACAAGATCTCGCGCAAGTCCGAAAACACCTCGATCACACGAGATGTCAGCGGCGAAGGCGTTCAGCAGGCGTTGCTCAAGATATTGGAGGGCACGGTCGCCAATGTTCCCCCGCAGGGCGGACGCAAGCACCCGCAGCAGGAGTTTATCCAGATAGATACCACCAATATTCTGTTTATCTGCGGCGGTGCCTTTGAGGGCATCGAAAAGATAATCGAAAAGCGCGTGGGCAATTCGTCCCTCGGCTTCGGCGCGGAAATTCACACCAAGGAGGATGTGGAATACAGCGAGCTTATCTCGAAGTGCATTCCGCAGGACCTCGTAAGATTCGGCATAATCCCCGAACTGGTGGGTCGTCTGCCTGTGTTTACCTCGCTCGAAGCGCTGGATAAGGATGCGCTGGTCAGAATCATGACCGAGCCGAAGAATGCTATCATCAAGCAATACAGGGCAATGTTCCGCATGGACGATGTCGAACTTGAATTTGCACCCGAGGCACTTGAGCGCATTGCCGAGAAGGCACTGGAGCAAAAGACAGGTGCGCGCGGACTTCGCGGCGTTATCGAGAATATACTCACGCCGATAATGTTCACCATCCCGTCCGAGGATGATGTGGCGAAGGTCATTATCACCCGCGACTGCGTTGACAACGGCGCAGAACCTGAGCTCATCCGCATGCCCAAGGCATTGGAGGGCGAAACCGACAGCGAGGATGTCAAGAGCATTGACGCTCCCGAAAAAGATGAATATACTGATAAGCCGGGCGCATAAATCCCGCCGCGGCAGGAAGTTTGAGAGAATATGTCACGGTCACAAGCCGGGATATATTCTCTTTTTATGTCGAACAGAGAATATTAATAAAAAATTTGTTGTATTAGTGCGGGATATATTTTATAATAAAATGATAACTGCGGAGTTAATGACCTCCGCAAACAAAATTTACAGGAGAAAAATGCGGAAATGTTAGATATATTAAGCAATGATAACGACAACGAGCTTGAAAGCAGAATCATGCCGGTGATAGTGGTTCCCGACGCTGTGCTTTTTCCGAATTGCCCCCACCAGTTCGACATCTCGGGCAATTCCATAATTACAGCGGTCCGCAGGGCAGTGGGCAATGACCGCAGTGTTTTTGTCGTCTTTGACGATGAGCTGGTCAGCGGCACACAGAAATTCAAAAATATCGGCGTGGTTGCCACGATAAAGCAGGTGCTTCGACACCCCGAGCGCGAGACTGTACACGTCCGCGTCATGGCGGAATACCGTGCTTACGGCGAGATAAACACCGACTCCATGTGCCCATACCACACGGTCAAGGTTACGCCCGCAGTGGAGACCGACGACGCTTCAAATGATGCAGAGGCGATGAATCTGCACGACAAAATATTCAGCGACATCATTCCGAAGGTGAATTCTTTGGACAGACGACCCAAGCTGGACATGAAATTCGTACTGGACCGACGAGACACATCATATGGAAGCATGCTCGACAGCGCGGCTTATATCTACCCGTTCGAGCTGTCGCGCAAGCAGGAGATGCTCAACTGCCTTTCATACAAGGAACGCGCGATGCTGCTGTTTAAGGCGCTAAAGCTGGAAATCGAATTCGCCAAGCTGGACGAAATGATCGAAAATGAAGTGGCCGAGAACATGGACGAGGCGCAGAAGGAATATTATCTGCGCGAGAAGATACGCGTGATCTCGGAGGAGTTGGGCGAAGGCGACAGTCCCGAGAGCGACGCCGAAGTATATCGCGCTAAAATTGAGGAACTTCCGCTTGACGAGAGCGTTAGAAAGAGCCTGTTCAAGGAATGCAGCAAGCTCGCCAAGCTGCCGTTCGGCTCGCAGGAGGGCGCGGTGATCCGCGGCTATCTGGATGTTTGCTTGTCTCTGCCGTGGGGCAAAAAGACGGAGGATAATCTCGATATTGCCGCCGTCGAGAAGAAGCTGAATCAAGACCATTACGGCATGGATAAGGTCAAGGAGCGCATTTTGGAGCTGATTTCCGTGCGCGCATTGGTTCCCGATATACGCGGTCAGATAATCTGCCTTGCGGGACCTCCCGGAGTGGGCAAGACATCTATCGCAAAATCAATCGCCGAGGCTATGGGGCGCAAATATGTCCGCGTGTCGCTGGGCGGCGTGCGCGACGAGGCGGAGATTCGCGGTCATCGCAAGACCTACCTCGGCTCGATGCCCGGCAGAATTATTGACGCTATCATCCGCTCGGAGGTCACGAACCCGCTGATCCTGTTAGATGAAATAGATAAGCTGGCGAACGATTACAAGGGCGACCCGACTTCGGCTCTGCTTGAGGTGCTCGACCCCGAGCAGAACAAGACTTTCACCGACCACTTCATGGAGATACCCGTGGACTTGAGCGAGGTTTTGTTTATCACCACAGCAAACGACACGGGAGCGATACCCGCGCCGTTGTATGACCGAATGGAGATAATCGAGCTTCCCAGCTACACCTACGAGGGAAAGGCGATGATAGCTAAAAAATATCTCGTTCCAAAACAGATGGAGCGCAACGGTCTGTCCTCGAAAATGCTCAAAATTTCGGATACCGCAATAGCTAAG
>JBGUUF010000001.1:0-3045 GCA_045133435.1 Acutalibacteraceae bacterium | reverse complement strand
CTATATTATACACTATTTTTTAGTGTTTGTCTATTGACGATATACACAAAGATTTAGTGTTTAATTCGTCTATTTTGTACACTTGACAATAGTGTATATATGTGATATAATTAAGGTACAATGAAAGAGGTGTCGCTTGTTCGTCGGCGCCCCTAAATGGCGAAAAGAGGTGAGTGTGTGGCAATCAAATACAAATTTGATATTATGGAAGCGCTTAAAAGCAAAGGCTATTCGTCTTACCGAATACGGCAGGAAAAGATATTCGGACAAAAGACTTTACAAGACTTTCGCAACGGTACGGTTGTTTTGTCTACCGATTGCATTGAAAAGCTGTGCAATCTGCTTGATTGCCAAATAGGCGACATTCTCGAATACATACCCGACACAGCGGAAAAGGAAGAATAAACATGAGTGAATTAAACCTTGACACGCTGCGCAAACTATGTGACAGCGGCAATATTAAATGGACAAAGCACGCTGCAAGGCGGCTGCAAGAGCGGCTTATTTTTCGTGATGATGTTTACAATGTCATTTATCACGGAAAAATCATAGAGCAATATCCCAACGCGTTCCCGAATCCGGCTTGTCTTATTTCGGGCGAAACGCTGAATAAAACGCCGCTTCATGTGGTTATCGGCGCGGACGGCGTTATATTAACTGTCATTACCGCTTATGAGCCGACAACGGATAAATTTGAAAACGATCTCGAAACCCGAAAGGAGAAAGAATCATGACTTGTTATCTTTGCAAAGGCGAATATAAGCCGTCCACCACAACGCATTTTGTTGACCTGAAAAAGTGTATGGTAATCGTCAAAAATGTTCCGTGCTGGGAATGTGAGCAATGCGGCGAGGTTGTGTATGATGACGCGGTTGTCGCACGGCTGGACGATATTGTCAAACAGGTTGCCGACATGATGACCGAAATCGCTGTTGTGGAATACACCGACAATAAAGCTGCATAACAAAGCATTACCCCACACTTGCACATGCTTGTGTGGGGCTGTTTGTTTATATGCCGCTCTTTTGCCGAGAATCGCCCTGTGTCGCGTTTTTGCGGTTAAGACGATCTTTTCCTTATTTCACGCAAAAGCGGCGCACAAGCCAATTCTGAGCGCTTTATTGTAAATGGCATTTCATAACAAATCCGCTCCACTGAATCAAAGTATTTGTTTATCCTGCGCCGCCCTGTTTCAGGCAATGTCATTAAGTTAGTGACAAAGCAACAATCGAAAGAATCAACAGAAGAGCACATCGGAAACGGTGTGCTCTTCTTGGGCGATAAAAGGGCATGACAAATAGGCAGACTCGAGTCCGCCAAAAAAAGACTATACAAAAGCGAAAATCTATGCTACTCTATAAGTGAAGCCGAAAGGACGTTTGTTCTTATGTTTGCGAGGATTGCTTCGACCAGGGCGAACGGGAGAAATAAACCTTGAGATTAAGGCTTCAACACGAGACGGAGAGAGATCGGATAGAAAGAATTGTCTGCAAATGTGTACGGCGGCGGAAAAATTGACCTTGTAAGCATATTTTCTGCTTTTCTGATGGATGACTACGGACTGGGTAATCAATTCATAAAAGTTGTACATGGTAAGGCGGGCAAAAATTTCCTGATGAACGAACTCCGTCTTTTTAGCGTGGAAATGCTGCAAACCAACGGTGTATTTCAATTCGCGGAAGGAAGTTTCAATACCCCAGCGCATAGCGTAAAGCTTTTTGATCTCAGCCGGAGGAAAACTGTCTGCATCCAAATTGGTGATGATCGTTTCAAAAGTATTCTCTGAGATTGGGAAGCGAACGATGCGAAAAGATAACGGATAAAAAACCGCCGGATCATGCCATTTTGAATGTTTTGGGAGAAAATCAAAACGAGTAGTATTGGGTATGAACTTGAAATGGTTTTTATCTGTCAGTAACGTTTTTACCTCATTTGACTGTTTGTTGGTCAAGTTAAGAGTGAAAGGAACATCAAAAATGGATTCATTGGGCAAATCAAGACCACTTACAATTCCACCATTACCGTTTTTGATACGGAACAAAAATTTCCAGCCCTTTTCCTGAATATGTGCAAGAACATTGTAGGATTCATAACCACGATCAGCTAATAGAAGGACACTTTTCAATAGTGATCTGTCCGTCATACTGACTAAAGCGCCGCATTCATCAGAACATCTGCTTTTTTGGAGTTGAGCGTCGACATATATATGTTGAATAACATCGTATAGCGCATTGAGATGAAGCAGATTATACGGTTTTTGATTTTCCGTTCCCGGAAAGTAAGAATCCGGATCATCGGGATTCGCTGCAGTAAGAAAATCCGAACCGTCGACAGCTAAAAGTCTGAATCCACAGTATGTTTCGAATTTCGATTCGGAAATTCTTCTCGTAAACAGGTCAAACAGACTCTCAAAGGCTTCGGGCAGTATTTTCGCTCTTTTTTGCACAAAAGCAGAGGTCGTTGCGATATCCTCACGAAAGCCAAAATAGTCCAACATTTCATTTCGCAGCGAACCGGCTCCCATGCATAAAATTGATTCTATTATCTTATTGAATGGAAGCTTACCGGTTCGGGAAAAATCCTTTAATGGTCTGGCAGTGAAATATTCTTTGCATTCATTAAGATCGTGGATACAGTTGCGTAAGATGGATTTTACATTTTTCATTTTCATAGTGCTTTCTCCTTGTAGTTTGTGATGTGGCTTATTTCTCTAACTACAAGGGTCGATTTGTTGATTCAATCAACAAATCGACCGCACATTTTTGCTTATTTGTCAAGTCTTTTTTTCAAAAATATTTCAAAAAAATACCCCGTACCCATGTTTGAGTACGAGGTATATCTTTTTGAGTGCTAGCTTAATGACATTGATAAATATGGCTGATATAAAATTATTTAATATAAAAGGAAATGTTACTGAAATACAAAGCGGTACGGTAAATCTCGAAAAAGAACTGCAGACGGTTATTGAAAATAATATGACCACATTCTTTGGAGTGACATTTTTAGCAACTGAGTATAGCACGACGGATGGTGGCAGAATGGACA